>WQZL01000211.1 GCA_009780755.1 Promicromonosporaceae bacterium
ACCCCCCCCCCGCCGACCCCAACACCGACACCGCCAACCCCCATCCCCACTCCGCCAACACCGACCCCAACCCCGCCAGCTCCCACTACACCGAACCACTTGGCCCCAACCGGCATCGATGGCGCGCAGGCGATGGCCCTCTTGCTAGTGGCGGCCCTATTCATCACCACCGGAGCTTTGGCAATGCTGATTATCCGGCAACGTCACCTCCCAAAACACCTGCAGTAACCGCAGGTAACGCGGATGCGGCCGAGCCAACCCCGACCAGGCTCGGCCGCATTCGCCACCTACCCTTGCGCCTCATCCCCGCCTACCGGCGGTCGCTTGCCTCGGCAACTGTTAGGTCTGCCCGCCGAATCATTGCTTGAACGCCCGCCCGTGTTGTGCCTACTGCGGCAGCGATGCGCGCAAGCGAGATTCCGCTCTGGTTAGCGTCGCGAGCTTTGGCGTCGCGGACCTGTCGGCGCTTCACCGCCTCTTGGGCAGCTTTAGTGCAGTCGGCGGCGAGTTCGGCGAGAGTTTGCTCATGCGCTGGCATCGTTATCTGCCTTACCAGTTGGGCTGGTTTTGTGGCATGTTCTTGATCGCGTGAGCCACGGCCTGCGGACGTCATCTCGGTCAGGGAGCAGATTATCGAGGAAGTTGGCCGGAGCATTCTTAACCCATCGGCCTGCGCGCGGAAGCGACAACGAGATCGAGGAGTTGCCCTCGCCGACATACTCAAACGAGATGCGACGATCATCACCCTGTGTGAATCGACCGATAAACTCGCCCTCCAGCCACGTGTCAAGCACTCGCATCAGGCGGCCTCCGCCAATCCCGATGGTAGAGCCAGGGGTTTGATGCCCAACACGTCCAGTATCCGCAGAACTGAACCTAAGTCAGCAGGGGCGCGGCCTGCTTCCGTGTCGCGAACAAAGCGGCGCCCAACACCCGCCCGTTTTGCCAGCGTCCACACACTCAACCCCAGCGTCTTGCGCTCTTCCTGCACTACTAACCCAAGGCGCGCCGAGGTATGCATGTACTTACGCACTCGTCGCTCAGTCATTACTCCTCCAGGTCAGTAAGTGTAAAGCGCAGCATACAGCCAGAGTGTTTCCTGGCGCAGCAAGAACCTCAGAACCCTTGTGGCTGATGGGGCCGCTTATTGGCAGTCGTCGCAGATGCCGTTGGCGGGGAGTTGGGTGAAGTGTTTGGGGCAGAAGGCGGGTTCCGGGGTGTCGCGAATGGCTGAGCGGCTGCTCGGCAGGCGCGTGGCCTTTGGCACCCGGTAGAAGCCATCTGCCGTGCGGCGCACCTCGTCGGGCTTGCCCTTGGCCGCCGATAAGCCCGCGCTCGTGATGTTCCACGTACCGTCGTCGTTCGTGGTCATCAGGCCAGATGAGACCAGGTGAAGGGAGATGTCTTCCATCGCCTCTTGCGTCACGTTCGCGTCCCAGCCCTGTAGCTCGGCCAGCACGCGTATCTTCTTTAGTCCGGTACGCCGCACCTGCGAGTGGCTCAACACTTTTAGAACCTGCAACATCAGGTCACCCCGGCTCGGCATCACGCTCATGCCTCAACCCTACCCGCAGCGACAATCTGACAGCCGACTTAACAATCTGTCAGGATTACCCCATGCACTTGTGGCCTGGTCACTCTCGTCCCCTCGGCGCAACTTTTGATGGCGCCGGTACCAACTTTGCCCTCTTTTCTTCGGTTGCCGACCGCGTCGAGCTGTGCATTTTCAACGAATATGGCGTTGAGCGACGCGTGGACCTGGTGGAAAAGGATGCCGATGTTTGGCACGCTTACGTGCCCGGCATCGGACCGGGCGCCCGGTATGGGTATCGCGTGCACGGCCCCTGGGATCCGGCAAGGGGGCACCGCTGCGATCCTTCCAAGCTGCTGCTTGACCCGTACGCGAAGGCCGTAGCCGGGCAGATCGATGGTCATCAGTCGCTATTCTCCTACCCTCTCGGCGACCGCTTGGCCGCCGTCAGCTCCGCCCAGCCGCTCACCGGCGACTCCGCCGGGCATACGATGGTTGGCGTTGTCGTTGACGAGCGTTTCGACTGGGGCGACGATTCTCGCCCGAATACCGCTTATCACAACACGGTGCTATATGAGGCGCACGTCAAGGGCATGACGATGACCCACCCCGATATCCCCGAGCGGCTTCGCGGCACCTATGCGGGCATGGCCCATCCGGCGATAGTCCACCATCTGGCCAGCCTGGGTGTCACCGCCGTCGAGCTGATGCCGGTGCATCAATTCGTCAATGATGCCTTCTTGCAGGCCAAGGGAAAATCCAACTATTGGGGCTACAACACCATCGGCTTCTTCGCCCCGCACAATGCCTACGCCGCCGCCGGTCAACGCGGCGAACAGGTGCGCGAGTTCAAGGAGATGGTCAAGGCGCTACACGCTGCGGGCATCGAGGTGATTTTGGATGTGGTGTACAACCACACCGCTGAGGGTAATCACCTCGGGCCGACGCTATCTTTACGGGGCATCGATAACGCCGCCTACTACCGCCTCGTGGATGGAGATGAAGCCCACTACTTCGACACCACCGGCACCGGCAACTCGCTGCTGATGCGCTCCTCGGCTGCGCTACAGCTCATCATGGATTCGCTGCGGTACTGGGTACAAGAGATGCGGGTAGATGGCTTCCGTTTCGACCTGGCCTCGACGCTGGCTCGGCAGTTCCATGAGGTGGATCGCCTGAGCGCCTTCTTTGAGATAATCAACCAGGACCCGGTGATTTCCAAGGTAAAGCTGATCGCCGAACCGTGGGATTTAGGCGAGGGTGGCTACCAGGTGGGCGGTTTCCCGCCGCTGTGGACGGAATGGAATGGCAAGTACCGCGATACCGTACGCGACTTCTGGCGCAGCGAACCGGCCACCATCCCCGAGTTCGCCAAGCGACTGACCGGCTCATCCGACCTGTATGAGACCTCTGGTCGCAAGCCAATCGCGTCCATTAATTTCGTCACCGCCCACGATGGCTTCACGCTAAACGATCTGGTCAGTTACAACGAAAAGCACAACGAGGCCAATGGCGAGGGGGGAGCCGATGGGGAGAGCCATAACCGCTCCTGGAATTGCGGCGTCGAGGGGCCAACCGAAGACCTAGAAATCCTGGCCCTACGCGCCCGGCAGCGCCGCAACATCCTGGCGACGCTTCTGCTCAGCCAGGGAGTGCCAATGATCGCTCATGGTGATGAAATCGCCCGCACTCAGCTCGGCAACAACAACGTGTACGCGCAGGACAATGTGCTGACCTGGATGGACTGGGCGCTCGAACCTCATCAGCAGGAGCTGCTTGATTTCACTCGGAAGCTTGTCCGGTTGCGCCTCGATCACCCGGTGCTGCATCGCCGCAAGTTCTTCCGTGGGGCCGGGCAATGCCCAAAGGCCCAGTGCATCGGTCTGCCTGAAATCGACTGGCTCGATCTTTCCGGTAAACGCATGAGTGCCGAAGATTGGCACGCCGGCTTCGCCCGCGCCATCGCGGTATTCCTCAACGGTGACGCCATCCGCGAGACGGATCGACGTGGCCGACAGCAGGTAGACGATTCCTTCTTGCTGCTGTTTAACGCTCATTACGAGCCGCTGGACTTTGCCCTGCCCTCTGCCGAGTACGGTCAACAGTGGATTACTGTGTTCAACACCGACACCACTCCTGAGCTGGCCCCAACAACCGGTTCACTGCCTCTCGTCTCGGCCAAGATTGCCCAACCCGCCACCGTCAAGCCCATTGAGGGCAGCATCCACGAGGCAGGCAGCGCCGTACAAGTAACCGGCCGCAGCATAGTCAC
>WQZL01000212.1 GCA_009780755.1 Promicromonosporaceae bacterium
CGTAGCCGTCCGCCCACCACGGAAACCAGCTGCACCAGCCCCGGATGTTGTTCAACGCGTAGTGGGTCTTTCACTTGGGTGGTGCCTGGTTCGCAGATGAGGGCGACCTCTTCGCGTACCGCATCGGTGACCAGCATGTTCTCTGTGCGATCCTTAGCGGTGAGTCCCTCTGGAGTGCGCGCTGTCCCCTTCATCGGGCTGCTGGTGATCGATCCTTTGCTAAGGGACAGGTATGACTCCGGGGATGCCGTCACCACCCACACCGACTCCACGCCGTCAATTCCACCCGGAACATGAATAGCTCCGGCGTAAGGTGCGGGATTGCCGGTGGCGAGCGTCGCCGCTAGCGCGGCTGCGTCGGGTTCCAAGCCATGCATCGGATCGCGGGGTAGGCCAGCCGAAAGTACCCGGCAGACATTGACCTGCGCTATCTCGCCGACGGTGATGCGCTGCTGCACTTGCCGCACCGCTAGCTCGTAGTCGTCTTGACTCATCGATGATGCCCAAGAGTCGGCGGGTGGCCCTTGCCAGGTGGAACCGGTGAGGATGGCCGGGTCAGCAGAAGCGGTTTTGGCGAATCGCCAGGCCCGCACCTGGCCTGCGAAGTCGGCCACCACGAACCACAACCCCTCGCGCAACCGTTCGGGCGCCGCCAAGACATCGACGCATTCGATCACGTTGGTGGCTCGTCTTCCGGCAAATTGTGCGAACGCCTGACCCCGCAGGCTAACTCGATGAGACACGGCTCTACTTTACTTAGCCCACCCCGCAAGGCATACCCCTCTTCCTGCTCCGGCTAGCCCGGAGGTTGCTGGTCATGTCCGCTGGCGTCAGGTGAGGACAAGCCTACGGGTAGCCCGTCGATTGGACACTCTCGCGTCCGTCCACTACGATCTACTCTGCACCGAACGTGCTGGGCCTGCCCGGAAGGTTTGGATGTGCGGACATAGCTCAGCTGGTAGAGCGCAACCTTGCCAAGGTTGAGGTCGCGAGTTCGAACCTCGTTGTCCGCTCGGAGGCCCAGCCTAACCGGGTGAAGGCTCCCGGTGGGTTGGCTGAGCGGTCAGGCAGCGGTCTGCAAAACCGTCTAGACGGGTTCGACTCCCGTACCCACCTCAAAGATATAGCAAGAGCGATTGGCGCAGCTGGTAGCGCGCTTCCCTGACACGGAAGAGGTCGCTGGTTCGAGTCCAGTATCGCTCACAAGCAAAACACCCTGGTAACAGGGTATTTTTTGTGGGAAGCCGGGTCGTTGGCTAAACATTGACTAAGAGATAACTGAGATCGTTCCCGGCGGTGGCACCCAGCGCGTGAATCAGTTGAGCGCGAAGACCTGCCCTCTCCAGCATCGAGATCAGCGGTGGCACTTCTGCCTGCAAACCGAGGCGCTGACCAACGACGAGGCCGCCGAGCGAGCCGACTTCGTGCTATCCCTACTGTGCGCCGAGTCCGCAATCAACGACTACCTTGACGCCGTGAGCATGGCGCAGATCAGGGGAACCAACGGCGCCCACGGTTTGAGCAGGCGCCTACAACAACCCCATGTGCCTACGCCGCCGCAGCTAACCCCAGACACGCCTAAGCTGCCCCGCCGCCCTTCTCGGGTGGCGGGGCAGCTTCGGTCATCGCGGACGCAAGAATTGGCTACGGCGGACATGTAGTGTATGTTCGTGAAATGAAGTTCAGGTTTGCGAGGTCGGCTAGGCGGCAAAAGATCGGCGTCGCTCATGCGCGCTGCGATCATGACCGCCGAAGTGCCGGGGTGAGTCTGGGAGGATGAGCACGAGGGCGCGATGCACACATGCCTGGAGTGGATCGCGGTGGATGGCCGTGGCGTTGAGCTAGAGATCGTTGGGCGACTCGCTCTTGAAGACCCTGACCTCGTAATCGTCATTCACGTTATGCCCACGCAGTTCCGAACCGAGAAGTGAAAGGAATCCACGATGAGTTCACTACACCGACTCGACCCCGAGCGCTACCGCGTGCGTGCGGGTGACACCGTTGAGTTCTCCGAGATCGACCTTGACCAAGAGGCCATCATCATGGACGGCCATCGCTACACCGAGGCCGATGCCGCCGCAGACGCTGACCGGCTGGAAGCCACCTTTGAGGAGCGGCACGCCGCCCGCACGCGCGGCCTAAAACCCGGAGGCAAATCCCTATCTGGCGGGGGCGCTCATTCCCCTCGCATCCAGGTGGTACTCCCGGCCGAGGCCAACGACGAGGTACACCGTCGGGCCAGTGCCGAGGGCATGAGCGTTTCCCGGTGGGCGCGACGCGTCATCGAGCGGGAGCTGGCCGCCGCCTAGCGCTGAGTTCAGCCATGCGGCGGGCTAGTTCCAGGTCGCGGCCTGCGGTGTGCTGGTAGCGCATTTCGACCCTAGCGGTCATCGAATCTGTCAGAGGGGAATGGCGCCTGTCTCTGGTGCCGTCGTGGCTGGGTTGTTGTCGGTAGTCCCGGCTACGGTTGAGTCATGCGTCCCGTCACCGAGTTTCAGCGCACGGCTGACCCGTTTGAGGTCATCAGCGAGTTTCAACCCGCTGGTGACCAGCCCACCGCCATCGCCGAGCTTACCCAGCGCATTGAGGCGGGGGAGAAGGATGTGGTGCTGCTTGGGGCCACCGGTACCGGCAAGTCGGCCACGACGGCCTGGCTCATCGAGCAGTTGCAGCGCCCCACCTTGGTGATGGCGCCCAACAAAACGCTCGCCGCGCAGCTAACCACCGAATTTCGCGAGCTGCTGCCGAATAACGCCGTCGAATACTTCGTCTCGTACTACGACTACTACCAGCCGGAGGCGTACATCGCGCAGACGGATACCTACATCGAGAAGGATTCGGCCATCAACGACGAGGTGGAGCGGCTGCGACACTCCGCGACCTCCTCGCTGCTTACCCGCCGCGATGTGGTGGTGGTCGCCTCCGTCTCCTGCATCTACGGCCTGGGCACCCCACAGGAGTACGTTGATCGAATGGTTCGCCTCGATGTTGGAGACCAGGTTGATCGCGATGGGCTGCTCCGCCAATTCGTGCAGATGCAGTACAACCGCAACGATGTTGCCTTTACCCGCGGCACCTTTCGCGTGCGCGGCGACACCGTCGAGATCATTCCCGTGTATGAGGAACTCGCCGTGCGCATCGAGTTCTTCGGTGACGAGATCGAGGCCATTGCCACTTTGCACCCGCTCACCGGCGAGGTAATCCGCAGTGAGCAGTCTGTATTCCTGTTCCCTGCCACCCACTACGTCGCCGGGCCAGAGCGCATGGAGCGCGCCATTCAGGGCATTGAGAAGGAACTTGAAGAGCGGCTAGCCACGCTAGAGGGGCAAAACAAGTTGTTGGAGGCTCAGCGCTTGCGGATGCGCACCACCTACGACATTGAGATGATGCGGCAGATCGGCTCCTGTTCCGGCATCGAAAACTATTCGATGCACCTTGATGGCCGTACCCACGGCACGCCGCCCCACACGCTACTCGATTACTTCCCCGACGATTTTCTGCTGGTGATCGACGAGAGTCACGTCACCGTGCCGCAGATCGGTGCCATGTTTGAAGGGGACATGAGCCGTAAACGTTCGCTGGTGGATCACGGCTTTCGCCTGCCCTCGGCGATGGACAACCGACCGCTGCGTTGGGAGGAGTTCCAGGAACGAATCGGGCAAACCGTCTACCTTTCGGCCACACCCGGCGATTACGAGATGTC
>WQZL01000213.1 GCA_009780755.1 Promicromonosporaceae bacterium
ATGTACATGTCGTCGGTCAGACCCTCGTAAATAACGGGCGCGTCGGCCAGGGCTGTGCCCCGCTGCCACAGCCGCACGGTGCGCGGGTAGCCAGACGTTGTGAGGGTGCCCTCGCCGAAATCGGAGAAGGCGTACACGGTGTTCTCGTCTATCCAGGCCAGATCACCCTTGGCCTCGGGGCGGATGAAGCCATCGGCCATGAACTCCTTGGTAACCAGATCGAACTCACGGGTGGTGTCGGCATCCGATCCGGCCACCGACAGGGCCACTAGGGCGCGCCGCCACGGCTCGCCTGCTGTAAGTTGCTCGGGGGAGGGCCGCAGGGCGGAGGCACCATGCCAAACCCAGGGCGTGCCCTCGGCTTCGGCTAGCGCGTCGAGGTCCAGCACGGTCTCCCAGGCGGGGGAGTCGGTGCGATACGACTCCCAAGTGGTGCGGCGCCACAGACCGCGTTCATGGGCGGCGTCGCGCCAGAAGTTGTACAGCATTCCACCCAGCAGCGACACATCGGGAATGCGCTCATCGGAATCGAGTACCTCCAAGATGGCCGCCCGGTTGCGCTCGAAGCCGGGCAAGTCCCCCACAGATGCCCGCGCGGCCTCATTACGCGCTTCTACCCAAGTTAACGCCTCGGCTCCCTCAACATCTTCTAGCCACAGGAAAGGATCGCTGTTCGGGTCAAGGGGAGTGGCGGGCGTGGTCTCCATGCTCATAGCGGACAACCCTAACCTGAGCTAGCGAAGGAGTTTTCCGTCATTCTGCGAACGAAGGGAGTCGCAGAACCTAGAGACGGAGAATTACGCAGGGAGGGCGAGTCCGACGATGTCGGCATAGAGGGGGCAGGTGGCCAGCAGGTCGGCGTGGGTGCCGGTGGCGGTGACGCGACCTTCGTCAAGCACGATGATCTGATCGGCACCTTGCACGGTGGTCAGACGGTTCCCGATGGTGAGGACGGCCCCCTTCTTGGCGAAGGCGGCCAGCGCGCGGTCGATGCTCTTCTCAGCGATGCCGGCAATCTGCGAGGTAGCGTCGTCGATAATCAGCACCTCGGCGTCGTCGGCCAGCAGCGCCCGGGCCACGGCCAACCGCTGTCGCTCGGAGGTGGTCATCGTGGTGGCGACCAGTTCGTGGTCTAGGCCGTCGGCGAACTCCCCGAACTCCTCGTCCAGATCGACATCCCGCAATACCTCGTGCAGTTCCTCATCGGTGTGGCCGGTATCTACGGGCTGTAGGTTGTCCCGCAGGGTGAACGGCAGCACGGGTGGCTCCTGCTCCACGTAGGCGAACCGCTCGCGCACCTGCGCGTACGTGAATTGGTCATAGGGCACGCCGTCGAGCATCATCACGCCGGTGCGCGGCGCCAGGAAGCGCAGGATCAGCGATACCACGGAACTCTTGCCCGCCCCGGATTCGCCAACGATGGCGACGTGCCCGCGGCGGGGGAGGGCAAAGCGCAAATCCTTAACGATGTCATCCTCGGTCTGCTTGTACCGGGCGGTGACGTTCACAAACTCGATCAAGGGGTCGTCATCGGCGTCGTGCAGGTCGGCGTCATCGACGCCCGCGACCTCGGTGGCCTCCTCGTAGGGGATTTCCTGGGCCTCGGAGATGCGCTGCGAGGCGGCAAGACCCTGCTGAATGGTGGAGAAACCATCGGCCAGCTGTAGCAACGGAATGCGCAGGGTTTGCGTGTACATGACAAAGGCGACGAGGGCACCAACCGACAGGTAGCCCTGCTCGACCCGCCAGGCACCCAAGGCCACCATGAATACGGTAACGAGCATCATGCCGCCGAAGCCAACCTCGTAGCCGACCACCTCGGTCCAAAGCGCGGAGGTGGCGTGCTTACGAGCCTTCTCGGCGTCGGCCAGCACGGCATCCATGTGTACCTCTTCGGCACGGGCGGCCTTGATGGTGCGCAGCGCGCGCATGGAGCCATCCAATTCGGAACTCATATGCCCGACGGCGGTCTGAGCGGCGGCCCGCTCGCGGCCAGCCTTAGGCATGATGGCGCCCATCGTTATGCCCAGTAGCAGCAGCACGGCCAGCAAGATGCCCAGCATGAGGCCATCGAGCATGCCCATCAAAATGATGGAGACGACCACGCCGACAATGGCTTGCAGAAAGGAGACGAACCCAAGGGTGACCGTCATCTGTAGCAGGGGGGCGTCGGCGGTGGCGCGGGAGACCAGGTCGGCGGTGGAGCGCTCGCGCACATCGGCGACGCGGCCCCGCATGAAGCGGGAGACGAGCGCGGCCCGGACGTCGTAGACGACGTGTTCGGCGGAGTTGCCGAGCAGCAGCCATTGGAGCAGTACGGATGCGATGTAGATAACCGTCAGCACCGAGAACAAGACGATGTCTCCGGTCAGGGAGCCGCTAACGGGGGGGCCGTCCATCTGCGAGTATTCCAGATGCCCGATTACGGACTCGATAATTAGCGGTGTCCACAGGAAGGCGAGGGTGGCAACTATCGCGAAAAGGCCCCCGAGCAGCAGCTTCCCCTTGTACGGGGTCAGGAAGGACATCAGCGTGCGCCAGTTGCGCCGGAACTCGGCCCGCGCCTTGGCCTTGGCGGCCTTCTCATCCTGGATGATAGCGGGGGTCGTAGCGACCACATTCTGTGCGGCCATTTCGACCTGGGTATCCGGAGGCATCAGACAAGCGTACGCCTCACGGCGGCAACGTCCAGTCGATTTGCCATAACGATGTTGCATAGCCTGGCATGAAGCGGGCATTCGTGGGCGGTAGGATGGGCAGGTTGCCCACCCCACCTTTCCATTGGAGAACATCGAAGTGAAGAGCGCCGTCGAAATCCTAGATCCCACCAAGGTCAAGCTAACCGTCGAGGTGGAGTACGACGAACTCAAGCCCGCCATCAACGCCGCCTACAAGGCCATCGCCGCCCAGGTGAACATTCCCGGCTTCCGCAAGGGCAAGGTGCCAGCGCGGATCATCGATCAGCGTGTGGGCTGGGGTGCCGTCGTTGAGCAGGCCATCAACCAGGAGCTAAGCCGCTACTACAGCCAAGCCGTGCAGGAGACAAAGCTGCGCCCAATGGGAAGCCCCGAGGTGGACGTCGTCGAGATTCCCGCCAAGGCCGGTGAGGGCGTGCTGAAGTTCACCGCCGATGTGGAGGTGCGTCCCGAGATCGAGCTGCCCGAGTTGTCGATGCTGGCTATCGAGGTTGAACCGGCAAAGGTCACCGCCGCCGATGTCACCGAACGTCTGGATTCTCTGCGCGAGCGGTTTGGCACGCTGGTGGGCGTTGATCGCCCGGCTGCCGAGGGTGACTTCGTGGTGATCGACCTGTCCGCCGTGATCGGCGACACCGAGGTGGATTCCGTCTCCGGCATCTCTTACCAGATCGGTAATGGCAACCTGCTGGATGGCTTGGACGAGGCGCTGATCGGGCTGTCGGCCGATGAGACCACCACCTTCACCGCTAACCTGGCCGGAGGTGAACACGCGGGCCAGGAGGCCACCGTTACCGTGACCGCCACGGCGGTCAAGGAGCGCGACCTGCCCGACGCGGACGATGACTTTGCGCAGATGGCCTCGGAGTTCGACACCATCAAGGAACTCAAAGACGACCTGAAGGTAGAGGTCACCAAGATCAAGGCGGGCAACCAGGCCGTCGAGGCCCGCGAAC
>WQZL01000214.1 GCA_009780755.1 Promicromonosporaceae bacterium
ATCCCCCAATCTGCTGATTGTCGATTCGGTGCAAACCATCGCCTCGACGGAGGTGGATGGTTCCCCAGGTGGGGTATCGCAGGTGCGGGAGGTGACCGGGGCGTTGATCGCGGCGGCCAAGGAGCGGCAGCTCCCGGTGCTGCTGGTGGGACACGTTACCAAGGACGGCTCCGTTGCCGGGCCGCGCACGCTGGAACACCTGGTAGATGTGGTATGTCAGTTCGAGGGCGACCGACACTCGCGGTTGCGGCTCCTGCGAGCGGTGAAAAACCGATACGGTCCCACCGATGAAGTGGGCTGTTTTGAACTGACCGAGGCTGGTATCGCCGGGCTGGCCGATCCGAGCGGGTTATTCCTCTCGCACCTGGGCGCGGGGGTTCCCGGATCGTGCGTGACCATCACGCTAGAGGGACGGCGACCGCTGGCGGTGGAGGTGCAGTCACTCGTAGCGAAGTCGGCGCTACCCAACCCTCGGCGGCAGACCAACGGCGTGGAGTCTGGCCGCGTGGCCCAGATCATCGCCGTATTGATGCGGCACTGCTCGCTGAAACTCTCAGACCAGGACATCTACGTCTCTACGGTGGGCGGAGCGCGGGTGGCCGAACCCGCCGTTGATCTGGCTGCCGTGTTCGCCGTCGCCTCGGCTCAGGCCGATGTGCCCCTACCACCTGGTCTGGTGGCGTTCGGAGAGGTGGGTTTAGCCGGAGACATTCGTCCGATCACGGGCATCGACCGCAGGCTATCGGAGGCTGCTCGGCTTGGCTTCACGCGAGCCGTGGTACCCAGGGGCACCCGCGCACCGAAGGAGGGTGGACTCACGCTGATTGAGGCCGATCACGTTGCCGCCGCCGTTGCCGCCGTCGGCAGGTTGTCGCCGAAATCCGCAGGAGTCGTAAATGTCAGGTAGCGCTTTGGTGAACTTTGCGTGTATTCGCCGCCTCAACTGCGTGCTACCAGCAAAGACGCCGACGCTATCAATGGGCAACCCTTTAGAATCAAGCCGTGGCTACTTTCCCCGCCCGACCAGATGGGTTGCTTCGCGAGACGCTTGCCGCCGTCGCGCCGGGTACCGAGCTTCGTGACGGCCTGGAGCGAATTCTGCGGGGGCGCACCGGCGGATTGATCGTACTCGGGTTCAACGATGTGGTTGAAACCATGTGTTCTGGCGGGTTTGATCTCGATGTGGCCTTCTCTGCTACGCGCCTTCGTGAACTGTCCAAGATGGATGGTGGCGTGGTACTCGATCACGACTACCGTATTCGGCGAGCCGCCGTGCAATTGCTTCCCGATCCATCCATCGAAACCTCAGAATCCGGAACCCGGCACCGCACCGCAGAGCGGGTTGCTAAGCAGAGCGGATTCCCGGTGATCTCGGTAAGCCAGTCGATGCAGACTATCGCGCTGTACGCCGAGGAGCAGCGGCACGTGTTGGAAGGCTCCGACCTCATCATGGGCCGCGCTAACCAGGCGCTTGCCACGCTGGAGCGGTACCGGGTTCGCCTTGACGAAGTCACCGGCACGCTCTCGGCGCTAGAGGTCGAGGATTTGGTCACGATGCGCGATGTTTGTGCCGTCATCCAACGCCTGGAAATGGTCCGCCGCATTTCCGAGGAGATCGAGAGCTACGTGATCGAGCTTGGCGTTGACGGACGCCTGCTGTCGCTGCAACTTGACGAGTTGATTAGCGGCGTCGGCATCGACCGGGAATACGTGTTGCGCGACTATGTGGGCAACGGGAACCTCGACGACATTGAGGTGGCGTTGGTTCGCCTTGATGCAAGCCAATTGTTAGATCTGGTCCAGATTGGGCAGACGCTCGGCTTGCCAGGTTCTGGCACGGCGCTTGATGCCGCCATCGCCCCGCGCGGTTATCGCCTGCTTGCCCGGGTGCCACGCCTGCCCTCAACGATCATTGATCGGCTCGTCGCCCAGTTTGACGGGCTACAACGGCTACTGGCCGCCTCGGTTGACGACCTGATGGCGGTTGATGGTGTTGGCGAGCTGCGGGCCAGTGCCGTACGCGAGGGTCTTTCCCGCCTGGCCGAATCCTCCATCCTGGAACGTTACGTCTAGTCTCCCCGTTCCCGGCGCAAACATTCTTCCGCACCGTCATCCTGCGCAAGCGCAGCGAGTCGCCGGACCCAGACCAACCGGTCAACAGAATGATTCACCCAGTTACGGGCGGGTCCAGGTTCTCCTCATCGCCCGTCGGTGGCTGGGCGGCCGGGTCATGGGCGGTAACGGTGATCGGCAGCGACTCGCTGACGGCACCCTCAACCCCGGCAACCAGCAGCCGCGCGTAGTACGTGCCGGGAATTACTAGCTGCTGCCCGGTGGTACATGAACCAGGCACCGAAACTCGGCCAGACCACGGCTGCTCCTGCTGTTCCTGCTGCCCTACGGCGAGCAGCAAGTGGCGGGGGTCGTTGTGGCAGTGCGCGGAATCAAACACCAGCTCACCTGTTGTGCTGGTGATCTGAATGTGCTTGTCCGCCGCGCTCCACCCGACATTTGCGGTACACGGCACCCGTCCGACATTGGTGACCAGCGCCTCAAACGTTACTCCCGTGCCCGGCACTAACGTCAGGGTGTTCGCATACAACTCCAGGCGCAGGCTAGAAGCCGGGCAGGCATGACCCGCCTCCAGCGGCGTGGCGGGGCGTGGCGGGGCCACCTTCGTGATGATTACCTCTTCGGCCGGTTCGGGCCAGATGTTTCGGACAAACACGACGCCCTGACCCAGACTCCAGCCCAGGGCCGTGCCAATACCAATCAGCGCGCCAAGCACCGTCAAAAACACGACAAGGGGAGCGATCTTTCGCAGGTGACCGCCCAAGGTGGCCGGGGGTTTGCGAGCCGGGGGCTTGCCAGGCGGAGGGGTAGGCCCTGGCCGTTTTGGCGCAGCCCCGCCTTTGCGTACGGTCGGACTAACGGCTGTGCGGGGAGTAGCGCGGGTCGCCACGAAACACTCCAACGTCGGCGGATACAGTCGAGGCCAAAATACGCTGAACTGACGCCAAAATCACGTTGCCGCGCCGATCACAAGGTCAGCAACATTCGATGGTTGCCCAGAGTGTTCGGCTTGGCTCGGGCCAGATCGAGGAACTCGGCCACGCCGACATCGTGGGAACGCAGCAATTCCTGATACACCTCAGGGGTAACCGGGGTGCCCTCGATGCGGTCGAAGCCCTGCCGAGTGAAGAAGTCAATCTCGAAGGTAAGGCAAAATACGCGCTTTACCCCATAGCGGCGGGCGCGATCTACCAGCATTTGTACGATGTGATGGCCGACACCGGTGCGCAGATGCTCCGGGGAGACCGCGAGGGTGCGGATCTCGGCGATGTCCTCCCACAGCACGTGCAGCGCACCACAGCCAACTATTTGTCCCTCGCTTTCGGCCACCAGGAACTCGCCGATCGACTCGTAGTAATCGACCAGCTCCTTGCCGAGCAGGATGCGTTTGCGAGCGTAGGGTTCTACGACATCACGGATTCCGGGCACATCGGCGGGGCGTGCGGGCCGGATCACCACAAACATGAAGACATGCTATGCCGTTTGGCGGGTAGCCGCCGTCATCGGCGAACCGGTGGGCCTAGGATGAGACGCTGTTATGAACCCCCATCCCACCGCCCCACCCGCCCCGGC
>WQZL01000215.1 GCA_009780755.1 Promicromonosporaceae bacterium
CGAGTTGCCGGTGTCGATATGCCATGAGATCGGCGAGAAGCCTTCCCGGAATAGGAGTTTCGATCGTGTCGCGCACCCGCGTGCTGCGATCGCCTACGGGCTCGAACTCGTGAATATGCCTCCAGGGCAACACACCACTGACCGCCGAGCGCAGTCCCGTCGCGACCGCCTCGTCGACGAATCGTCGGCCCGGCAGGAAGGCTGCCTTGTCATGCCGGGCAACCCAGCGAAGACCTCCCGGCAATTCGAGTACGGCGGTGCCGTCAGACAGCGAATGCGCTTCGGCATGTAGCTCTACCGGCGCCCATGGCGCCGCCAAGCGGCTGAACGCCCCTGGTCTGGAATACCAGGCGAACACATCCTCGACGGGTTCGTCGACAATCACCGAATCACTGATGCCCATTAATCTCCGATCATCGGGAGGCTGGTCCCGCTGCTTTCTAGGTGCCCCGTGAGGCATCGTCCACCTGTACGCGAATCGGCACTGCGATCTCGTTGCGCCGAGCACACGAGAGTGTCCATGGTGGGTCGTAGAACCAGGCTTGGGGATCGCCTGAGGTCTGTATGCCGTTGTTGTGCAGGGTATTGAGCAACTCGTCGGTGCGCCTGGTGACGGCCACCGCCGATCGGTCGCCGCTGAAGCGCAGCACCGCGAGAGTCTCGGCGGGCACTTCGGTGAGCCGGATGCTCTCATCGCCGGGGGTAGGCAAGCTTGCCAGTGTCCACTTCGCCGGCATGTAAAAGCGGATTATCGAACCGCCAGTAACACTTGGCAATTGGCCCACGGGGGCCGTCATGGCGATGGTGTCGTTTTGCTGCGCCACCGGTGCGGTCATAGCGATCTTGGCCCGCCCGTGGTTCTTACCGAATATGTAGCCGGCAAGGCGGCGAAAACCCTCGCTGCGAGCCCGCTCGTCATCGGCCCAAACGGTGGTTTCTGCCGCGACTCGGCTGCTGTACTGCCTGATCTGCACCGAAGCAGTCAGTCGCCGTGACGAGTACCGCGGTTCTTCGGTTCCCGAACGGATTCCGACGATGTTGCCTGCCGCTTTGAGCAGTTCAACCCCCAGGGTCCAGGGCGGCATGATGACACTCAACTCTTGCTCCTTTCGACAATCGCTACTTCTCGAGATACGGGAGGTGCAGTTTGGGGAGGGTAAATTGGGCGACGTCGATGTAGCCGATGCGGAAGTAGTTCGCACATCCGGTGAGGTACTTCATGTAACGCTCGTACACAACCTCGTCCTGGATAGCGATGGCCTCATCCTGGTGTTCCTCCAGTGCCGCCGCCCACAGGTCCAGAGTCTTGGCGTAATGCGGCTGCAGTTGGTGTACTCGCGTGCAGCTGAAACCCGCCCGCTCGGCATGCTCTCGCACCATCTCGATGGAGGGTAACCGCCCGCCGGGGAAGATCTCGGTGACCATGAATTTGATGAAACGCGCCAGCTCAAAATTCAATGGCAGGCCCTTGGCCACAACCTCGTTGGGATGCAGTCCGGTGATGGTGTGCAGCAGCATCACGCCGTCATCGGGTAGTGCGGCGTAAGCAAACCTGAAAAAGTCGTCGTAGCGGTCAAAGCCGAAATGTTCGAACGCGCCGATCGACACAATCCGATCGACCTTGCCGTCGAACTCCTCCCACCCGTGCAGCTGGACGCTCTTCGACCGGGTGCTCGACGATGCCGCCAAAAGCCTCTCGACGTGCGCCCTCTGATTCTTACTGAGAGTCAGACCGATGACGTTGACGTCGTAGTTCTCCAATGCGCGTTTGATGGTGGCGCCCCAGCCACACCCCACATCCAACAGCGTCATTCCCGGCTCCAACTGAAGCTTGCCCAGCGCCAAGTCAATCTTGGCCAGCTGCGCCTCCTCGAGGGTCATTTCGTCGCGCTCGAAGTAGGCGCAGCTGTATGTCTGGGTCGGGTCAAGAAAGAGCCGGAAGAAGTCATCCGATAGGTCGTAATGGGCCTGTACGTCGCCGAAATGTGGGCGCAGGCGCGGTGAGTCTGACATCTGGGCGGAACCTTTCCTGGGGCGGGGAACGTCTACCTACCGGTCTTTCTTCTGCGGGGCATGCGAGCGGCCGCATTCGGGCATGTCTGTGCGGCTCTGTTGTCAATTCGGAGCCGAACGTCGTTCGGATGGGTCGGTTGTAGCGAAAGTAGAGCCCGCGCCGGACGCCGTCCCAAAGCGGCAATACCCATCCGCGGGCCGGTTTACTCCGAATAAGGGATGTGAGTGCAAAATTTGGTCCGGCCGGGCCACGGACCATCGCCGTCATCGGGAGCGGCGTGGCCGGATTGACCTCGGCACACGTGCTCGCCGCCCACGACCGGGTTACGTTGTACGAGGCCGACGGGCGTTTCGGCGGCCATGCTCATACCCAGTTCGTTGATGACGGCCACGGTGAGCCGACGGCGGTCGACACCGCGTTCTTGGTCCATAACGACCGGACTTACCCCACGCTATGCCGACTATTCAACGACCTTGATGTCCATACCACGAACACCGATATGTCGATGTCGGTGCGCGATGACCGCATCGGCTTGGAGTACGCCGGCGCACGGGGTGTGCGCGGCCTCTTCGCCTCACCCGCTGCCGCGAGCCCCCGCTATCTGCGGATGTTGGCGGAAATCAAGCGGTTTCACCGCCGCGCCCGCCGACTGCTCGCCGCCCCGGACGCCGACGCCCTAAGCCTCGGAGATTTTGTTCGACAGTTGGGCTTTTCGCAGTTCTTCGTCGACCACTTCCTGACACCGCTGGTGGCCGCCGTGTGGTCCTGTCCGCCGGGGCAGGCCATGGCGTATCCGGCGCAGTACTTGTTCAGGTTCCTTGACCATCACGGCATGCTGTCGGTGT
Source organism: Promicromonosporaceae bacterium (assembly GCA_009780755.1). Lineage (GTDB taxonomy): Bacteria > Actinomycetota > Actinomycetes > Actinomycetales > Cellulomonadaceae > Xylanimonas. Next base: position 2,860 of record WQZL01000215.1, read on the forward strand.
TTGGGTCACCACAGTGGAAAACAGTCACAGGGGGTTCGCGCACGTATGTCGATGCTGTGGTGCATGGCCTGCATGAGGCGTTCACCGATGCGCCGGTCGTCCAGATCAGACGGGCCCGCGAGGGCGTAGCCGTAACGGCTGCGGGGCGCGCGCCGCGCGTGTTCGATGCCGCCGTCATTGCGACGCATCCCGATCAGGCACTCGGTCTGCTGGCGCAGCCGACCGAGGATGAACGGGCAGTGCTGGGAGCCATTGATTACGTGAGTAATTCCGCGCAACTGCACACCGATGAGTCCCTGTTGCCGCGCCATGCGCGTGCCCGCGCGTCGTGGAATTACCTGAGCAGGGGCGGCTCCCAGGATGTCGTGGTGACGTACGACATCACCCGGTTGATGAGCTTGTCTGGACCACGTAGATTTCTGGTCACCCTGGGCGGTGAGCACCTGGTGCGCCCCGGTGCGGTGCTTGCCGAAATGACCTACCGTCACCCGGTCTACACATCGCAATCTGTTGCTGCCCAACGCAGACTGCCAAGTCTCAACGACGGCTGCATCGCGTTTGCAGGTGCATACCATGGGTGGGGGTTCCACGAGGACGGTGCCGCCTCCGGCCTACGTGCAGCACAAGCGCTGGGCCGGGGCTGGCCGGCCAGTACCGCCGGTCAGCGCGAGCACCGGGTTGCGGCACTA
>WQZL01000216.1 GCA_009780755.1 Promicromonosporaceae bacterium
CACATGCAAAAACGCCGCTATCGGGACATTTCGCTCATCCCGCAGTATGCGATGAGCGCGATGAACCCCACCCGCAAGATCGGCAAGATGATCGCCGACCTGTTGGCCGAACACGACGTCAAGTACAAGGACGTCAAGCCCGAGCTGGTCCGTCGCCTAGAACTTGTGGGGCTGGATGCGGAGATTCTCAAGCGCTACCCCATCGAGCTATCCGGCGGCATGAAGCAGCGCGTGGTACTCACCTTGGCCACGCTGCTCAATCCGAAGCTGCTGATCGGCGACGAGGTCACCTCCGCGCTTGATGTAACTTCGCAGAAGGCCGTGGCTCGCGCGCTGGTGGAGTTCCGCGATCAGGGCTTCGTCGGGTCGATGATCGTCATCACCCATGACATCTCCGTGCTGTTTCAGGTGGCCGACACCATCCTCGTGATGTACGCCGGACATCTGGCGGAGAAGGCTCCGGCCCGTACCATCGTCGATAGCCCGCTGCATCCGTACACGAAGATGTTGATCGGGGCGTTGCCCCGCGTCGGCGCGGTTTACGGCGAGCAGACGCTGGGCGGCATTGAGGGCCGTCCGCCCTCGCTGCTTAACCCTCCGGAGGGCTGCCGGTTTAGAGATCGTTGCCCGTTGGCCACCGAGAAATGCCTAAAGCAACCCGAGTTCATTGAGGTGGCCCCCGGTCACCAGGTCGCCTGCTGGGAGGTCAAGGCATGAGCGAACAATTCCCCAAGCCACCACCCACCCCGGCGGTTGAGGCTGTCCCGATTCTGGAAATGATCGAAACCGACAAGGTATATAACGTCGGCACATTCGGCTCGGGCAAGCTCAAGGCCGTGCGCGGAGCGTCGTTTACGGTCGAGGCGGGCCAGGTGGTCTCCCTGATCGGCGAAAGCGGCTCCGGTAAATCCACCATCGGCAAGATGGTGTTGCATCTGATCTCCATTGATGGCGGCAAGATGCTGGTCGGCGGCAAGGATGTCACCCGCCTGGGCGGCAAGGCGTTACGCGAGTATTACACCGACGTGCAGGGCGTGTTCCAAGACCCGTTCTCCACGTTCAACCCGATCTACAAGGTGGACCGGGTATTCGAGGCGGTGCGCAAATCGTATTTTCCCGAGGTCAGGCGCCCCGAGTGGATCGAGCGGGTCAAGGCCGTGATGAGTTCGATTGGCCTGCGCCCCGAAGACATTCTCGGCAAGTATCCGCACCAATGCTCCGGTGGTCAGCTACAACGCCTGCTCGTTTCTCGCGCCCTGCTGCTGCGACCCAAGATTCTGGTGGCCGATGAAATCATCTCGATGCTTGACGCCTCCACCCGCATCGATGTACTGAACCTGCTCGGCGAGCTAAAGAAACAGGGTCTCGGCATCCTGTTCATCACGCACGACCTCTCCCTGGGCAACTATGTGGCCGACAAGGTGGTGATTCTCTACCAGGGACGCATCGTCGAATCGGGTAAGACGCGGGCCGTTTTTGAGAACCCGCTGCACCCGTACACGCGCGACCTGCTCGCCTCCGTGCCGCAGCTCGATAAGACGTGGAGTCAGGTCGAGGCCGAGGAGGCCGAACGTTCGGCGAGGCTGGCTGGTACCTGCGCCTTTCACGAGGTGATGCCGGATGCCCCAGCACACGATGACGGTCAAGCCGAGGTGGCTACCGATCACTTTGTCGGCTGCTTCCGCATGGACGAAGCCGACCCCTGCCCCGCCCACCTCACCCATCCTGCCCACCCCAACACCCCCACGCAACCCGCCCCCGCAACCATCCCCTAAACCCTGCCGACTTCGGCAGTTTGGTGTGTTTTCGGCAGTTCGTACTACCGAAAACGAACCAAACTGCCGAAGTCAGTCGATTGATGATGAAAGGAGACCGCGATGAGTTTGCTGCCTAGTACGTTCCGGCCGCTGCATGATGGGTGGCGCCTCACCGCGGTTTCCGGACCGGTTCCAGACTCTCTCAAAAGAGCGCTGGCCGGGAGAATACCGGCTACCGTTCCGGGCGAGGCCCATCTTGACCTGCTGGCCGCCGGGCTGATTGCCGACCCCTTTGACGGCGATAACGAAGCCGCCCAGCAGTGGATCGGCGACACCACCTGGCGTTACGAAACCACCTTCGAGTGGATTCCAGCGGGCGAGCCTGCCGAAACCACCCGGATGCGCCACGATCTGCTTGCCTGCGGTCTCGACACCGTGGCCGCCGTAGAACTAAACGGGCATCTCGTGGGCCGCACGCAGAACCAGCATCGCTCCTACCGCTGGGATGTACGCCCCTACCTGCGCGAAGGCACGAATAATCTTGCCGTAACCTTCGCCGCCCCCGTGCCAGAGGCAAAGCGGCGAGCCGATACTTTTGGCGCCCTGCCTCGCGTCAACCACCACGAATACAACCAGCTTCGCAAGATGGCCTGCTCGTTTGGCTGGGATTGGGGCATCGATGTGGCCGGGGCGGGCATCTGGAAGCCCCTCGGCTTGGATTCCTGGGCGGGGGCGCGCATCGCCTCCGTGCGCCCCCTAGTAGATGTCGAGGGCGCAGACGGCATACTTCGATGCCACATCGAAATCGAACGAGCCACCGAAAACGACATTCCCGTCACCCTCACCCTCACCCCTCCCCAGGTGGGTTCGACAAGCTCAACCACCGCCCCGCTCGCAACCTCTGCCATCATCCCCGCCGGGAAAAACTCCACCACCATTGAAGTCCGCGTACCTAACGTGGCCCTCTGGTGGCCCCGAGGCCACGGCGCCCAATCCCGCTACGAACTCACGATCTCGCTGCTCGCGGCGACCACCTGGCGAGGTCGCATCGGCTTTCGCACCGTGACGGTGGACACGACCGCCGATGAGCAGGGCGCGCCATTCAACGTAATCGTCAACGGCAAGCTGATCGCGATTCGCGGCGCGAACTGGATTCCCGATCATGCCTTCTTGACCCGGATCACCCGCGAGCGCTACGCGCGCGGCATCTCCGATGCCGTGGCGGCCAACATGAACCTATTGCGCGTGTGGGGTGGCGGCAGCTACGAGCTAGCTGAGTTCTATGACCTGGCCGACGAAGCGGGCCTGCTTATTTGGCAGGACTTCCCCTTCGCCTGCGCTGCCTATCCCGAAGATGATGACACCGCCGCCGAGATCGAGGCGGAGGCCCGCGAACACATCGTCCGCCTGTCGCCCCACCCCTCCCTCATCATCTGGTGCGGCAACAACGAGAACACCTGGGGATTCGTGGACTGGGGCTGGGGCGGAACGCTGGCTGGGCGCGGCTGGGGCGACCGCTACTACTCCGACCTGCTACCGAGCCTGCTGGCCGAGTTGGACCCGACCCGGTTCTACACCCCGGCTAGCCCGTATTCCTTCGGCGACTACCGTCATCCCAACGATTTCCGCTACGGCCTTAGCCACTCCTGGGAGCCGTGGAATCGCTTGCCCTACGGCGAGTACCGCAACATCTCCGCCCGCTTCATCAGCGAGTTTGGCTGGCAGGGGCCGCCCGCCTGGGCGACGCTCATTTCCGTGGTGCATGATGAGCCGCTGAACCCCTTCGGCCA
>WQZL01000217.1 GCA_009780755.1 Promicromonosporaceae bacterium
AATCCACCCTGCTGAACCTCGCCGGTGGCCTGGACACCCCCACATCGGGCGTCGTGTTCGTTGGTGAACATAGCGTCGGTGACCTTGACGCCAAGGGTCGGGCCGCGCTGCGCCGCCAACACGTCGGCTACGTGTTTCAAGACCTCAACCTCATCCCCGCGCTTACGGCCTTAGAGAACGTGACGCTCCCGCTCGAACTCGATGGCGCCTCCGTTCGTCGCGCTCGCCGGGCGGGCCTGGCTGCGCTAACCGACGTTGAGATGCGTGACCTCGCGAGCCGTTTCCCCGATGAAATGTCGGGAGGCCAGGCCCAGCGCGTCGCCATCGCCCGCGCCCTGGTTGGCCCACGCCGCCTGCTGCTGGCCGATGAGCCAACCGGTGCCCTCGATTCCGTTACCGGGGAGGCCGTGATGCGCCTGCTCCGTAAACGCGTAGCTGCCGGGGCGTCCGGCCTGCTGGTCACTCACGACGCCCGCCTGGCCGCCTGGGCCGACCGCATCATCTTCCTGCGTGACGGCTCCGTGGTGGACTCCACCGGCGTCGCCGCCTCCGCCGATGCCCTGCTCACCCAAGAGGCCGCCCGATGACCGACCTATTCCCCCGGTCAACGTCGGCAACGCCAGAGACAGAGCCAACCCGAACCCCACCGTTTGGCCGCCTGCGTGGCCGCTGGCGCGTGGCCCTACGCTTCGGCTGGCGCGATGCGCATAGGCACAAAACCCGCACCATTCTGGTAGCTCTCATGGTGATGTTGACGGTTGGCGTAGGCGTGATGGCCTCCACCATCACGTGGTCGCAACGCCCCCACCCCGAACGGCAGATCGCCTGGCGGCTCGGTCCGCAGTTGCAGGCATCCGGCTGGTTCGGGGCGCCTGGGGTGATGCAGACGCCGGACGAAAGGTCAATGGGCTGGCCGATGGGGGAGGACCACCCGATAGCCACGGAGTTGATTGATGCCGGGGTGCGGGCCGCCTTGCCCCCTGGCGCCACATCATCGATGGGCCTGCTTGCGGGCGTGACCGTATTCGGCCCAGAACTTCAGGTTTTCGCGCAAGCGGTCCAGGTCGATCTTTTGGTGCCGGAGATTGTTGCCGCCCTGCCCCTTGTCGAAGGGTTGCTTCCCGACGCATCGGAGGTGGCGGTGTCTCGGGCGGTGGCAGATCAGCTTGGGGTCGGTATCGGCGACATCATTAGCGCCCGGATGCGCGACTGGAACAGCATCAGCGCCGAAATGCCCAACCTGGGGGCGATGACCATCTCCGGCATTTTGGCCGAGCCGCGATGGCAACGGGCAGAGGTGTTGTTCGGCGCGGCAGGGCCGTTGACCGTGCCCGATTACTTAGTTGATCGCTGGGTGCCCGACGAGGCAAGCGTCAACTGGTTCATCGGCGGCGATACCCCCATCACCTGGGCTGATGTGCAGGCGCTTAACGAGGTTGGCCTGGTCATGTTCAGCCGTGATGTGGTGCTTAACCCGCCGCCGGACTCTGAGGTGCCCTTGCTAGCAAATCAGCCGCGCGCCACGTTCGGGGAATGGCTGGACGTTTACGGGATGGCGGTCGCAGTGGTGGCCGTCATGTTGCTGGAGGTGGTGCTGTTGATCGGCCCATCCTTCGCGGTGGGGGCCAGGCGACAGGCCCGCTCGCTAGCCCTGATTGCGGCCAGCGGCGGCACACCCCAAATGTTGCGGGCCGTTGTGATGGGCGCGGGGATGATTACCGGCGCGCTCGGTTCCATGCTCGGGGTTGTTCTCGGCTTGGCGGTGGCCGCCGTGATGCTGGCGGCGATGAACCACTCTAGCCTTGACCAGTTCTCGATTCCTTGGCATCTAGTGGCGCTAATCGCCGCCGCCGGGGTGCTGCTCACCATCGCTGCCGCCTGGCTGCCCGCCCGTGGCGCATCGCGGGTGGATGTGGTGGCCACCTTGGCCGGGCGGCGAGGCGACACCTCATCGCGCCGTTGGCTAACCGTTATTGGCGCGGTACTCGCGGTGGGCGGCTACACCCTTGCCTTAATTGGTGCCATCAGCGGGTGGATCCTTGCCCTGATCGCAGGGGTGATAGCCGGGCAGATCGGCCTGGTGTTTGCCTGCGGGGGCATTGTTGCGCTGTTGGGTCGCCTCGCCCGGAGCTTGTCGCTTAGCTGGCGACTTGCCTTGCGCGATGCCGCCCGCAACCGGAGCCGCACCGTTCCCGCCGTCGTCGCCGTGCTGGTGGCCGCCGCCGGGGCCGCCGCCGGACTGCTCTACATTGACGCAAACGAGATGCATAACTACCGTTCCCGGGGCATCCTCGCGACGGACGGCACGCTCATTATCACCGCCCCAACCTGGAGCGATCGTTCTGTGGAACTCACCTCGGCCAATATCGCCGAGATAGAACGTATCGTGGCCGATGTGGCTCCCCGCGTAGGGGAGCTGCTGCCGGTATCGGTGCTGGCGCCGCTGCAAACCGGTGAGGTGACGACGGTCACCTCGCTGCTCTTCCCCCCGGAGCATCACGGCTGGTTTAGTGGGGATCGGATCATCTTCAACACCATCGTGGATGATGGCACCTTGGTAGACATCCTTGGCCTGCCCGCGCCGGAAGCGGCCCGCGCCGCGTTGGCCGCCGGGCAGGTTGTGACCCCCGCCGGGGTGACCTTCGCCGATGGGCGAGTTCGGTTTGTTATCGAACAGCAGGTGCCGGGTGGGGCCAGCGAGCCGGGCTTGGCCGAAGGGGTGCCGGTAGATGATCTGTTTGTGACGGCGGAATGGGTGCCACCCATCACGATTGCTTCCCGCGAGGTGGCGTTACCCGCCGTTGAGATGGGCGATGCCCGTGGGCCGCACATCGGCAGCCTGCCGATAATTCCACCCTCGGTCGCCAGCGAGCTGGGCGGGCAAGTGGTAGTCGGCGCTCTAGTTTCGGCCGAGCCGCTGTTCTTAAGCTTTGCCGAGCAACAAACCCTCTACGCGCGACTAACCGAGCACTTCGGCGTGGACGAATGGGGCAGCGGCCTATTGCAACTCCGGCAGGGCGGTGACCATTATCGCGGTGACTATTCCGCCCTAATTTCGACGATCATCGTCGGCGCGGCCGCCGTGATGGCACTGGCGGCGGCCTGGATCGCGGCGGCGCTCGCGGCCACCGAATCCCGGCCCGACCTGACGACATTATCGGCCGTCGGGGCGAGTCCAAGCACGCGCAAGCGGATTGTCGCGGCGCAGGCGGGCACCATCGTGGTGATCGGCACCGTGATCGGTACGGCCTCGGGCATCGCGCTCGGCTCGGCATTCGTGCTGAACAACCGCTACGGGCCGGAATGGGGGCCGGTGATTTCCTGGTCGGTGAGCATCCCCTGGCTGCCGCTGGCCGCGCTTGTGATCGGTCTGCCGCTGATCGCGCTGGCCGCCGCCTGGCTAGTCACCCGCAGCCGCGAAACCCTAACCCACCGCCGGGCCGCCTAACTCACCGC
>WQZL01000218.1 GCA_009780755.1 Promicromonosporaceae bacterium
CTACGACCACGACGCGATGGTTGGCATCTTGTGCCTAGAGGCGCAGCGAGCCGGGTCGGTGGTGGTCGGGGAGGATTTGGGCACCTTCGAGCCGTGGGTGCGCGACTATCTGGCAGATCGCGGCCTCCTCGGCACATCGATCACCTGGTTCGAGCAGCAAAGCGATGGCCGTCCGTTGCCCCCGGAACAGTACCGGGTTGGCACTATGGCCTCGGTAGGCACCCACGATATGCCCCCCACAGCCGGTTATCTGGCCGGGGAACATGTAGACCTCGCCGAACGGTTGGGCCTGCTGGTGGAGCCGGTCGAGGTGGTGCGGGAGCGGGAGGCCGCCACCCGCGATCGTTACCTAAGCGATCTGATCGAGCGTGGCCTGCTGGCCGAGGGTTCCTCGGAGCGGGAGATCATCGAGGCCATGCACCGGTTCCTGCGGCTAACGCCATCGGCGCTGCTGGGCGTGCAGTTGGTTGACTGCGTAGGTGAGCGGCGGGCGCAGAACCAACCAGGCACCGATCAGGAATACCCGAACTGGAAGATTCCGCTGGCCGATTCCTCGGGCAATCTGGTACTCGTCGAAGACCTCTTCGCGAACCAGCGCCTCCGCTCCCTCTTTGCCGTGATGATCGGAGAGTAGCTAGTCGGCGGTGGTTTCACAGCCGATGGGGGCCGGTGGGTTTACCGCGGCATCGGGCACGTAACCAGAGCCGCCGGTGTGACGATCAACGAATTTCTGCCACGAACCATCGGTAACCATCTCGGTGAGCGCGTAGTTGATGCGTTCGCACAGGGCCATCGACCCGTTCGGCAGGCCGACCCCAAGCGGCTCTTGACTAAACGGTGCGTTGACTAGCCGCACCTTGCCGAAGAAATCATCGCTGGCGGCGTAACCGGCCAAGATGATGTTGTCGGTACTCATCGCGTCTACCTCGCCATTGACCACCATGCGTGCGCAGTCGGACAGCCGGTCGCGGCCCACAATCTCGGCGGTGTCACCCAGCAGGGTAACTAGCCGCTCAATCGAACTGGTGCCGCTGGCCGAACACACCGACTTGCCCCGCAGATCATCCACCGAGGCAATTGAGGTGTCCCCGGCTCTAACCAGCAGGTCTTGCCCGGCCACGAAGTATGGCCCGGCGAAATCAACCAAGGGAAGCCGCTCATCAAGGATGGTGTACGTAGCGACGATAAAGTCCACCTCCCCGGCCATTAGCAGGCGTTCGCGCTGCGGGCTAACCGCCTCCACCCACTCAATTTCGTAGGGGGAGTAGCCAAGCTTCCAGGCGATATAGGCGGCCACATCTACGTCTAGGCCGGTGGGGTGGTGTTCGGCATCCATCAGGCCGATGCCGGGTTGATCGAATTTGATGCCAACGCGGATAGCCCCCGCCGTATGCGGCAGATCGTCAGCAGAACCACAGCCTGCAAGCAGAGCGAACGCACAGGTGGCGGCGACCACGGCACGCGTGGCGTGGTTCAAAAGGGCGTGGCGTCTCATGATTGACTCCATCTCATCAGGGGGTTGCGCAGGGCAGAGGGGTGGGCGGGTTGAAGGTTGCATCCGGGATGTAATCAGTGCCGCCGGTGTGTCGGGTGATGAACCGTTGCCAGGAGCCATCCTCGACCATTTCAAGTAGCGCCGCATTGATCCGCTGGCACAGCTCCCCGCTACCTTGGGGCAGGCCGATACCGATCTGCTCATTGCTGTACCACTCGTTAATCAGCCGGAACTCACCGAAAAACTCATCGGAGGCGGCCATGCCGGCCAGATTTAGGTCGCTGGTAGTCATGGCATCGACCTGGCCTTCGGCGAGCATCCGCGCACACTCACTATGCCGTTCTACACCGATGACGGTTATGGAATCTCCCAGAATTTCCTGGACGCGAAACAGATAAGGGGTGCCTATCGGCGCGCAGACTCTCCTCCCGGACAAGTCTTCTAGGGCGGCGATGGTGGTGTTGTCCGCGCGGACAAGCAGGGCCTGGTGAGTGATGACGTAGGGGCCGGCAAAATCGACCACGGCCAGCCGCTCCTCGGTGATTGAATAGGAGGCCACGACAAAATCGACCGCACCATCTAGGAGCATTTGCTCCCGCTGAGGGCTAACCGCCTCCACCCACTCGACATCGAAGGGGGACACGCCAAGTTTCCAAGCGATATAGGCGGCAACATCGACGTCGAAGCCCTGGGGGACCCCATCGACCATCAGGCCGATGCCGGGCTGATCGAATTTGATTCCGATCCGCAGCGTCGGTGGATCGGTGTTGGGCAGCGCCTCATCGCGGTCGGCGCAACCCACCACCAATGCCACCGCCGCGCCAAGGGCCATAAGTAGTTTTAAGGAGCGTTTCATTTCTGAATCCTCTCCAGGCTCAACACCACCGACTCGCCATTTACGATGTCATCAGTGTAAACCAGCACATCACCAGGCAGGTCAACCACCAAGGCGGCATTGCCGGTGATGCTTAGCACGGTCACGGCAACCATCTGATATGTGACGTGGTCGATACTCATCTGATCGCCGAGAGACATGTGAAGTACGGGCTCGCCGCCGCAGTAGGAACGGATCACGTAGAAGGGACGGCCAATGTCCTCAGTAATGCGCCGGAAGTTCACCAGGCCGCCAAGACACTCGTTGACCAGCTCTTCTTCCCCCGTGCCCACCATCGTAACGCGCCACGGCTGGTTGTAGATGTTAAGGGTTGAGACGTATCCGCCATTGTTGGTAAGGCGCAGCCACGGGCCTACCTGGCCGTTATATGTGACCTGTTCGCCCGGTACCAGGATGTTCACAATCTCGTAGGTTTCACCGGGGCCGGTGCGTACCTCCGAAATTGATTGCACCATCGTAGTGTGGGGCGAGAACTCCGTTAGCTGCATCCAGAACAAGGTCTTGTAATTCTCCAACTCTTCGGAATTGCGCGCCGGGATTGGGAATAGTATCGAGGCGGTGTTAACCAGCGTGATATGTCTGGCGGCCTCATCTGTGCCCGATGCGCAGGAGGCTAGCAAGGCGGCGGCGGCCAAGGCGGCCAACGGGAAATACGTCTTGTTCATTTTGACTCCTAAATTCTTGTTAGTCCCACGACTCGCATCGCATTGCCGGAGGAGTAACAGGTTTGTAGCAAGATCGCGCCGCCGATACCGGCCAGCGCCGAGGTGTCTTGCCCCTGCTGCACATCGCGAGCATCTACCACCTCGAAGACGCCGACGTTTTGAATCAGCACCCGATCACCGGTCTGCAATGACAGGATCGGCACGCCGCCGCAGTGGTTGTGGATCGCGTAATACGGCCTTCCCATAACGTTTGACCCCTCGGACCAGTGGGTTAGCCCCCCGCCGCACTGGTCGATTGCGCCCTGACCGTCTGAGTTGTAGACGTAGGTGGTCCAGGCGTATGTTGGAACTTCGACCGGGGCCGGTGGTTCCGGGGCGGGTGCTGGCGGCTCCGGGTCA
>WQZL01000219.1 GCA_009780755.1 Promicromonosporaceae bacterium
TGCGGATTAGCGAGTCTTGGCCGCGCTGCATCCGAGGAGTTGGCCCGTGGGAGGCGCCGCCGCCGAAGAATGTCTCGAAGATGTCACCAAAACCAAAACCACCACCAAAGCCCGCCCCGGCCCCGCCACCGGGGGCGAGCGGATCGACGCCTCGGTCGTACTGTTGACGTTTCTCTGGGGTGGATAGCACCTCGTAGGCTCGTGAGATGTCCTTAAATTTCTCCTCGCTTGTCGCTCCGGCTACATCGGGGTGCAGCTCGCGGGCGAGGCGGCGATACGCCTTCTTGATCTCCTCGGGGGTGGCGTCGCGCGACACGCCAAGGGCTTCGTAGTAATCGACCACAGGTTTCTTTCAATCGGTGTCTTGGAACTGGGCAGGCGAACAGGTTACGACGGCAGCACCCGAGAGAGGTACCGGGCCACGGCTCGTACGGAAGCGATGGTGCCGGGGTAGTCCATGCGGGTGGGACCAATCGAACCGAGAAAGGCTACCGCGTCGCCGTCCTCTACCGGACCATAGCCGGTGGTGACCACCGATGCCTCGGTCAAGCCTTCGTGGCGGTTTTCCTGCCCGATGCGCACGGCCACCGGGCCGACGCCGGGGGCCGCTTGGCTGAGCAATGTGGCGTCATGGGTCATTTCGGAGAGCAGGCCGAGCAGCACCACTTGCTCTTCGAGCGCCTCCAACACCGGCCCAAGCCCTTGTTCAAAACGCATGGAGGCGCGGGCCAGGTTGGCGGTGCCGGTCAGAACGATGCGCTCCTCATTTTTTTCGTCGAGCGTGTCCACAACGGTGGCGACGATAAGAGCGGCCAGCGGCTTGAGTGCCAGGTCGACTTCGTTGGTCACCTGTTCGAAGGCCACTGGAAGTTCTGCGAGACGTTTGCCTGCGGCGGCGACGTTAAGGCGGGCACGTAGTTCGGCCAGCGACCCATCGTCGGCTGTCGGTGTTGCCTCCGCTAACGTCGGCACTTCAAGGATGCGCTGTTCGACGCGGCCAGTATCGGTGATGACCACCACGAGCAGGCGATCGACCCCGATTGGCACAAGTTCAAGATGCCGCAGCCCGGAGCGACGCAAAGACGGATACTGCACCACGGCTACCTGGCCTGTGAGCTGTGCGACTAACCGCCCGGCGCGCCCAAGCACGTCGTCGAGGTCAACGCCATCGGACAGAAAGGTTTCGATGGCCCGACGCTGCGGGGCCGAAAGTGGACGCACCTGCGCGAGCCGGTCAACGAATAGCCGGTAGCCCTGGTCGGTGGGGATACGTCCGGCGGAGGTGTGCGGTTGCGCGATCAGCCCGGCCTCTTCGAGCGCGGCCATATCGTTGCGGATCGTAGCCGGGGATACCCCCAGGCTGTGTCGCTCGGTAAGCATTCGCGAACCAACCGGCTCCTGCGTCGCCACGTAGTCCTCAACGATGGCGCGCAGCACCGCGAGGCGACGATCCTCAGACATGCGCTGGCTCCTCATGCGACTAGGCGGTTAGCACTCTAAGCATACGAGTGCCATTCTACTGAAGCGGAGGCCCCCCTTCACAATGTGCGAGATCGTTAAGTTGAGGTGAGATCGTTATGTTACGCATGCGGAAAGTAACGATCTCACCTCAACTTAACGATCTCGCGGGTAGGGTCAGGGGATGGGGAAGGCGAAGGAGACGCTGTCTGTTGGGCAGGCGCGGCGGGTGGCGTTGGCGGCGCAGGGGTTGGCGAAAGCGACGGTGGCGGGGGCGCCTGAACCGGGCTTGCGGCAGGCGACGGCTACCGCGCGGCGACTGGGCGTGATCCAGATCGATTCGGTGAATGTGCTGGCTCGTGCCCATTTGCTGCCGTTGTATTCGCGGCTCGGGCCATACGACGTTGGGTTGCTTGATCGGATGGCCGGGCAGGCGCCACGGCGGCTGATTGAATCGTGGGCGCATGAGGCGTCATTTATTCCGGTGGAGACGTGGCCGCTGCTGGCACATCGGCGGGCAGCCGCGCGGGAACACTGGCTGATCGGACACGCTGACCTCAGTGCGACCTTGATCGAGGGTGTACGTTCCCTGCTGGCCGAGCATGGCCCGGCGACTGCCGCGCAGTTGCACCAGATTCATGACGCTCCCGACCATCCGAAGGCCGAATATTGGAGTACCCGGTGGACGGCCGCAAAGGCTGCGTTAGAGGTGCTGTTCGCCACCGGCGAGGTGTGCGGCGTTGGTCGCACGCAGTCGTTTGAGCGCGTCTATGACGTGGTCGAGCGGGCGCTGCCTTCTAAGGTGCTGGCAATGCCGACGCCTGATGAGGCGACATGTGTGCGCGGCCTGATTGAGATCGCAGCCCGCGCCCACGGGGTCGCGACCGCGCGTGACCTAAAGGATTACTTCCGTCTCGGTTCGAAATACGGTGGCGCGCGCGGGGCCGGTCATCACGTCGCCTCGGCCATAGCTAACCTGGCAGACGATGGCGTACTCATCCCAGTCGAGGTTCGCGGCCTGCCCGCCGATACTCGCCCCGAGGCGTGGTATCTGCATCGTGACGCGGTCCTCCCCCGCCAGGCCGTCCGCCGGGCGTTGCTCAGCCCCTTCGACCCACTGGTGTTTGAGCGCACCCGCCTAGAGCAACTATTCGACATCGAACATCGGCTAGAGATTTATACCCCGCAGGCCAAACGCCGCTGGGGTTACTACGTGCTGTTGTTCCTAGATGGGGAGGCGATTACCGCCCGCGTTGACCTGAAGGCCGACCGTCCCACAAACACGCTGCTGGTTCAGGCGGCTCATCTGGCGGCAGCGGTCGCGCCAAGCGAGATCGCCGGGGTGGCCGAACGTCTCGCCGCCGAACTCCACCAGCTCGCCGGTTGGCTCACCCTAGAGACCATCGGCGTCACTCCCCGCGGCGATCTTGCTCTCCCTCTTCGCCACGCCCTCTAGCCGCCAAGAGCGCCTAACCGGCGGCTATCGCGGCCTCAATGGCACGTTCCCGGACTACGAACAGACCAAAACCAGCCAGAGCGACAAGCGTGGCCCCGACGATAAACACCGCCCGCAGGCCGAACAACTCGCCCAAAAGGCCGCCTAGCAGCGCGCCCAGCGGGGCGGTGCCGGTGCCTAGCAGGCGGTAGGCGGAATTGACCCGGCCCATTAGCGGTTCGGGAATGATGGACTGCCGCAACGTCACCACGGTCACGTTCCACAGCATCAGACCGAAACCTGCAACCGCCCACACCGCCCCGATGATCCAGACGCTTGTGGTGATTGCTGGTACCACCGCCATCCCCGTCTCAGCCACTATGGCGAACCCGATGGAACGGGCGCGGCCCAACCGCCTAATGGCCCGCTGAGCCAGTAGCGAACCGAGAATCGCCCCCGCCGCCAAGGTGGTGACGAGTAAACCAAATCCGGCATCGGTTAGCCCCATTGGCGAGTCCGCGCCAA
>WQZL01000220.1 GCA_009780755.1 Promicromonosporaceae bacterium
CTCACGCCGAAGGTGCTGCGCCTGGTAAAAGCGGTGGCCGGTCGATGGGCTGGTACCACCGCCGACGTGCTTCGCCTCGCGGTGCCGCCTCGGCACGCCCGCACGGAGCTGGAACCGGCCCTGACCCCGGCACACCTCCCGGCGGTGCGTCCCGCGCCGGACGCCTGGTCTCATCTGTGGGCGCCCTACCGGGGAGGAGAGGCTTTCTCGCGTCACCTGCTTTCCGGCGAGGTACCCAAGGCCGTCTGGACCCCGCTGCCTGGGCTGGCCCCACCGGTGCCCACCACCGACAGGGGCGTGCCGCACTGGGCTGCCGCAGTGGCGATGGTCACCCGAGTCGCCGTCGCCGCCGAACGCGGCGTACTCATAGTCGCCCCCGACATCCGCGATGTCGGGTTGATCGAAGCCGCGCTAGCCACGGCCGGGGTATCGAACGTCGTTCGCCTCAGCGCTCAGGACGGCCCTGCACCCCGCTACCGTGCCTTCCTTTCGGCGGTGCGCGGACAAGCACAGGTGGTGGTCGGCACGCGAGCTGCCATGTTCGCCCCGGTAAAAAATCTGGGCCTCATCGTGCTGTGGGGAGACGGGGAAGACCCGCTGGCCGAACCGCACGCCCCTTACCCGAATGCCCGCGATGTGCTGGCCTTGCGCTCGTCGCTGGAGCATTCGGCCTACCTGCTCGGCTCTCCGGGGCGAACCGTGCAGGCACAATCGCTTGTTTCCTACGGTGGAGACGGTGCCGGTTGGGCGCACGAGATAGTCGCGCCTCGCGACGTGATTCGCCAGCGGGCGCCTCGGGTGCGAGCGCTCACCTCAACGGAACTAGCCGCCGAGGGGCCAGGAGCCGTAGCCCGAATCCCCACCGCCGCCTGGCGAGCCGTGCGCGATGCCCTGAACCAAGGCCCGGTGCTGGTGCAGGTGCCCCGCGCCGGTTACCTACCGGCGGTGGCCTGCGCGCGTTGCCGGGCGATGGCAACCTGCCAGCAATGCCACGGACCGCTGGGCCTAGGGGAGGCAGGCTCCCAGGCGCAATGCCAGTGGTGCGGGCGGTTGGCGGGCGGCTGGCGCTGCGCCTGCGGCTCTACCGCCTTCCGCGCCATCCGGGTGGGATCGGAGCGGACGGCCGAGGAGCTTGGTCGCGCCTTTCCCGGAGTTCCCGTGCGAGTTTCCACCGCCACATCGGCCCACGGCGTCATTGATCGCGTGCCCGCCAGGCCGTCGTTGGTGATCGCCACCCCCGGTGCCGAGCCGCTCGCTGAGGGCGGCTACGTTGCCGCGCTGCTGCTAGATGCGGCGGCGACCACGGCGGCCACCGGTCTGGATGCCGGAACCAGGGCGCTGCACCGCTGGCTGGTGGCAGCCCACCTAGTGCGGCCCGCTACGGCCAGCGGTCAAGTATTGCTGGTGGGCGATGCGGCTCCGGGGCCGACGAGCGCGCTGGTCAGATTCGATCCAGGTGGCTTCGCGGCCCGCGAGTTGGCCGAACGAACGGAGCTGCACCTGCCGCCTGCCGTGCGCGTGGCCGCGGTGACGGGGGAGCGAACTGCCGTGATGACCTTGCTTTCCAGGGTGCCCCTGGCGACCCCGCAAACCATTCTCGGCCCGGTGGAGCTGCCAGAGGAGTCGCGCGCCGAACATGCTCAACTCTTTACCGAGATCGAGGTACGCGCGGTGGTCCGCGTCCCGATCGGCAGCGGCACCGAACTGGCCCGTCAGTTGCGCGCCTCCCTGGCCGTGCGTTCCGCCCACCGGGAGCCGGGCGCCGTCCGTGTGCAACTCGACCCTGCCGAACTCGTCTAAAATCGGCCCATGCCGTTACGTGGACTGAAAAACGCCCTGCTGGGCGACCTGGCGAACGAGGTACGCAACTCGGATGCCACATCCGATACCATCGAGCGAGCCGGGGCCGCGATCACCGGCGTCTTTGGCCGACTGATGGCCAGTGCCGAGGCCGCCCAGGTGGAGGCGGCCAACCCCACCTGGAAGTGCGAATACTGTGCGATGAGCAATACCGGCACGGGCCTAGCCTGCACCGGCTGCGGCGCCGGAAAATAGGGGCGTTAGGCACTCCCAGGTGCGGTCCCAGACCTCCGCCCCCAACAGGGGGTTGTCTACCTTGCGGCGCAGTTTCGGCATACGGCCCTGGTAGTAGGCGCCGGGCGTCCACACCTCCTCCGGGTCGCAGTCAAGGAACAGGGTCAGTTTGCGGGCGGCCGTCACGGGGGAGGTGAGTACCGCCTGTGCCAGCCGGGTGCGCATCAGCCGCCCGGCCAGGGTATCGGTATTGGCACCAAACGACGTGGCCACCGTGCCTGGGTGTATTGAGACGGAAAAGATGCCAGCGTCTCGATACCGACGATCAAACTCGCCGACGTAAACCGAGGCGGCCAGCTTCGATGCGCCGTATGCCTTGAAGGTGCCAAACTCCGCGCGGGCCGCGTCGTCGCTCACTCCGATGCGGGCCGGATCGAAGCGGCCACACCAGCGCGCGGCCATTGAGGAGGTCCATACGAGAACGGCTCCCTTGGAGAACGCCGGGCGCAGCAGGTCGGTGAGCAGCGCCGGGGCGAGGTGATTGACCTGTATGGTCCGCTCGAAGCCATCTGCGGTCAGTTCAAAGGAGTCGAACCAGGCGCCCGCATTATTAAATAGCGCATCGATGCGCGGGTAATCACGGAGCAGCGCGGCGGCCAGGCGACGCACATCGGTCAGCCGTTCAAAATCGCATAGGTATGAGGCCACCCCCAGCGCCTCTGCGACGGCTTTTGTCTTGGCGGGATTTCGCCCCACGACAATCACCTCATGCCCGGCTGCGTTTAGTTGCTTTGCGGCAGCGGCCCCAATGCCGCAGGAGGCGCCGGTGATGACGATTGTTTTGGCCGTCATGCGACTATCGCCGACTGCTCGCCGCCGGGTCGGGCCACGGTCACCGTATCGCCGCAGTGCAGTTGTCGCCCGCGCCGGGTCTCTGTCTCGCCGTTGACGCTCACCTCCCCATCCTGGATCAGATCACGGGCTTCGGTGCCGGAATCGGCCAGGTTTGCCAGTTTGAGAAACTGGCCGAGGCGAATCATGTCCTCGCGGATCGCGACAGGTTCGGGTGTCATACCTCAATCATCTCAGGTACTTCTAGCCGCAGAGACTAGGTTCTGCGCCCATGTCACCCTGCGCTAAGCGAGTGACGGGGAGTGGCCGCAACTCTTAGACTCTCTTTGTGATTCAGCGCATCGACCTTCGAGGTCGCACCCTTACCCGCCGCGACTTGAACGCCGTTCTGCCTCGTCCGGAACTGGGGGTAGACGAGGCGATAGCGGTCGTGGCGCCCATAATCGACGCTGTGCGCACCCGCGGGGCGGA
>WQZL01000221.1 GCA_009780755.1 Promicromonosporaceae bacterium
CACCTGCCCGGCCGACTCTTCACCGGTCACGTATAGCACCGTCCGCCCATCGCGACCATCCGTCCCGCCCGCGTACTGGGAGGCCGCCTCCAGCAGCAGCGTCGATTTGCCGACGCCTGGCTCTCCGGCCAGCAGCACCACGGCGCCCGGCACCAGCCCGCCGCCAAGTACCCGATCAAACTCCGGCACCCCCGTGGGGATGGCCTTGGCCGATTCCAAATCAATCTTGCCGATGGGTAGCGCAGCTCCCTTGGGCGGTGTGACCGCAGCCGTGCGCGGGCCAGCTGTGGCGGGACCATCCTCCGCGACGGTGCCCCAAGCCTGACACTCCCCGCAGCGCCCCACCCACTTGGCGGTACCCCAGCCGCACTCCGAACAGCGGTAGGCGGGTCGAGCGGATTTAGTGCGTGTACTCATGCGTTTAACGCTAGCTGTACCCTCCGACAACTTCCCCCTCACCTTGCGGCGGCGAGGTTGCAGGGGCTGGGAGGCAAGAACCCTTATCCTGGCGGCAGAAGTTAGCGAAAGGCCCCTGGAATGTCCGCGCAAAAACCCGCCTCGGCCAACACCAAAGCCTCGGCTGCCCGATTGTCCCTTGACAGTGACAGCACAGTGCGACCGAGAACCCAACCGGCTGGTATGCCATCCCCCGACGTAATTCGACGTCGGCGCAAGAGGGTAGCCGTCATCCTTGGGGTGTTCGTGCTGATCGTCGCGGGCCTGACGGCCTTCTGGCGACCGGGTTTTGCCTTCCCCGCCCCCATAGATGGTGATCTTGATGCGGTCATAACTCCGACGCCCGCCATTCGTGCCGGGGAGCGCACCGCGCTGGTTGAGGCCGTCCCTGACCTCGTGGGCGATCTGGCGCAGCAGCGCATCGATAACTATCCAGCCTGGCAGGCCGACGCCGGGGCCGTAGAATCGTGGGCCTTTACCTTCTCCGATTGGATTGAGGCCCAGCAACAGACTCCGGATGCCGCCGAGGAGATCGACCCCGACCACCCGGTTGCAACCGACTCCAATCCCCAGGATGACGCCATCCTTGTTATCGCCACCATCGGCCAGTGGCCCGATGTGGCCGCCACCGTGATCTTCTTCGAGGAGCAACTGGCCCTACTCGACCGTCCGGTCAACAGCGGCGAGGTTGAGGTAGGCAGCCGGGTTACCGGTAACTTCATACTCACCGGCACCCGCGAGGAGGGCGAGCTGTGGTGGCGCAATGGCACCGTAGTGGTACGCGCCCACGGCCCTCGTCGGGCCTTGGAAGCCTTCTACGCAACCTTCCCCTTCTAAGACAGGCTTAACTACCGGCTGGGATGTGGGAAGTAGACTTTAGTTTCGTGACCGCCCCCCCAAATCAGCGTGTGCTGATTGTGCTGCCCGCCTGGAACGAGGAGGCAGCGCTACCTGGCGTGCTTGCCGAGGTCGCCGCCACGCTCCCCTGGGCCGATCTGCTCGTGGTTAACGACGGCTCCACCGACCGCACCTCCGAGGTGGCCCGGGCCGGAGACCACGCCTTAGTGCTCGACCTGCCGCTGAACCTGGGGGTTGGCGGCGCCATGCGCGCCGGCTACAAGTACGCCGCCCGCCACGGTTACGATGTGGCGCTCCAGCTAGACGCAGATGGCCAGCACGATCCGGCCGAGGTGCCCCGCCTGATTGAAGCGCTCGAAACTGAGAGTGCAGACCTGGTGATCGGCGCCCGGTTTGCCGGGGCGGGCACATATCGGGTGCGCGGCCCGCGCAAATGGGCGATGCGCCTGCTCTCGGCGGTACTCTCCCGCGTCTGCGGCACCTTGCTCACCGACACCACCTCTGGATTCAAGGCCTCGAACCGGCGGGCCATCGAACTATTCGCCCGCGAATATCCGGCTGAATACCTCGGGGATACGGTCGAATCGCTGGTTCTCGTCGCCCGCGCCGGGCTAACGGTGCGCCAAGTGCCGGTAACGATGCGCAAGCGAGTGGCCGGCACCCCGTCGCACAACCCAGCCAAGGCCGCACTGTTTCTGGGCCGCGCCATGCTCGCCCTGCTGATCGCGCTCACCCGCCCCCGCTCGAAGAACGGAGAGAACCGATGAGCGGCTACTACCTAGCCCTGGCGGCTTGTCTGCTGCTGGTGGTGCTTATCATTGCGCTGCTTCGCAAGGGACGGCTCGGCGAAAAGTATGCGGCCATCTGGTTAACTCTCGCCATCGCCGTCTGCGTGATCGGCGCCTTCCCCTCCGCCGTGCAATGGCTCGCCGACCTGGTGTTGGTCGAAACCGCCAGCAACCTGCTGTTCGCCCTGGCGATCATCGTTCTCCTGGGGGTCTGCATCCAGCTCAGCGTCGAGACCACCTCCTTGGAGGAGGAGACCCGCACCCTCGCCGAAGAGGTCGCCATGCTTCGCCTCGACCTCGACAACCTGCGCGGCGACATCGAACTGACGGCTAGTAACCAAAAGGATGCTGCCGGTAACTAGCGCAAAGCCCAGGCTAGCCAGCAGCCAGGTCACCATCGGCGATACCGGCGACGCCCACCACTCCACCCGGCTGTTCAGGTTGAAGATCGGCACGTCAAGCCCGATGGAGTACCGGCGAATCTGGGTGTGCAGCGCGGCGGCGTGGGCGGCGGAAAGCCCGAGAGCCACCACCGTGGCCTGGAGCCGGGTGAGCCGCTCCACGCTGTTTCGCAGCGGATTCCACAGCGCCGTCATCACGATCACCGGCACCAGCGGCGTCAGATACCGCCCCTGAACCTCAGACCCAACCGACGCCCCGGAGACTTGCAGCAGCAGCAGCGGAAGCGCCACGAACGAGAACGCCAGACCTCCCAAGGAGAGTGCCTTGCGCCAGTTCATGGCGCGCAGACCCCCGAATACCAGGGCTGCCGCCAGCCCCGCCACGGTGGCCCAGGTGATCGCGGGCATGAATGTGTCTGTCCAGTTCAACGGCCCGGCAACCGAATGAATCAACAGCGCCGGCAGCTCGGAGGCGTTAAACATCATGTGTGCCAGCCCACCTGCGGGTTGGTAGGTCAACCCATCGGTGAGGGCCTGGCTGTGCGTGCCGGAGAGGAATCCGAGCAGCCCGACTATGGCCACACCTGCCGGGGCCAGGGCGGTTCGCCAGTTGGCCCGATGCCGGTCAAAGTGCAGCACCGCAGCCGCCAGCGCCGCCAGGGCGACAAAGGCGCCGGTGTCACCGCGTGAGGTCGCCGCCAGCACCGCACCCACCACGGCGATGCCGAGCAGCCCGTAGCGTCGTTTGGTCGTCTCCTCGGTCATGAACCCATGCAAGCCAATCCAGGCGGCGGCCACGCCGGTGACGCCCCACCCCGACGGGTTGATCGAAG
>WQZL01000222.1 GCA_009780755.1 Promicromonosporaceae bacterium
AAGGTATGGGGCTACCGCCATTCGGCCGACACCCGCCTGGTAAACGTGCATGTGCAGCGGCTCCGCTCAAAGGTGGAACGCGACCCGGAGAACCCGGAGATCGTGTTGACCGTACGCGGAGTTGGCTACAAGGCAGGCGCCACCAGTTGAATTTTCGCAACGCCCGGCGCGCCCTGAATCCAGGGCGGCGGCTGCGTGCGCTGGTGTTCCGCTGGCGCTCCTCCATGCAGGCGCGCGTGGTTACCACGGCCCTGATGATCGGCGTGATTACGGTCGGAGCGCTCGGCACATTCTTGTCCATCAACATTCGTGACGGGCTATTTACCCAGCGGGTTCAGGAACTGGATCAGGAAGCGGCCCGCTCAGCAGGCATTGTGCAGGAGGCGTTCGCCTCTACCCCCGTCTCCACCCTGCTAGATGCCCAACTGTTGGTATTCCAGATGGTGCAATCGGCCAGTAACGGGGCGGTGAGCGCTCACGGCACGATGTTGGTATATGCCGGAGATTTGGTGCCACCCCCGATCATCGACGCCGAATCCATCACCGACCTGACCACCTTGATTACCGGCGATTTGCGCGGGGAGGCTCTGGAGTCCGAATACCTGGTGTGGCAGTCCGTGCAGATTCCCGCGGCGCTATCCGCCTCTGGGCAAGATGAGCCGGGGGTGATGTTCGGCACGCAGGTGGAGGTGCCGCTGGCCGGACGGTTTGGCCTATTCACGCTCTATTCGCTACAACCGCAGGCCGAAACGCTGCGGTTTGTGCAGCGCACGCTGGTCATCGGTGCGGCGGCCATCTTGGCGATTATCGGGGCGATCACGGCCCTGGTTACCCGGCAGGCCGTGCGTCCGGTGCGACGGGCGGCGGCCACGGCGGCGCGACTGGCCGATGGGCAGCTTGACGAACGGATGCCAAGCCGGGGCTACGACGAGATGGCCACCCTCGCGCGTTCGTTTAACGAGATGGCGGCCAGCCTGCAAGATCAGATTCGCAGAATGGAGGCGCTTTCTCGGGCGCAGCGCACCTTCGTTTCCGATGTCTCCCACGAGCTGCGTACTCCGTTGACCACCATCCGCATGGCCGGAGAAGTGATACATGGCGCCCGCGCCGAGCTGGACCCGGCGGCACGACGTTCGGCCGAACTGCTCCAACAACAGCTTGACCGCTTCGAGGAACTGCTGGCCGACCTGCTGGAGATTTCCCGCTTCGACGCCGGGGCGGCCGTACTCGATGTGGAGCAGGCCGATCTGACCTCCGTCGCCTCCCTGGTTGTGGAGGCCGCCATGCCGTTGGCCGAGGCCAAGGGTTCATTCATCTCCATGATGCTGCCGGACGTTCCGGTCAAGGCCGATATCGACCCACGCCGGGTGGGACGCATCCTAAGAAACCTGGTCACAAACGCCGTCGAACATTCCGAGGGAAACCCGGTGGAGGTTCATCTTGGTTACGATGACAACGCGGTGGCCATCGCGGTGCGTGACCACGGCATCGGCATGACAATGGAGCAGGTGGCTCGCGTATTCGACCGGTTCTGGCGGGCCGATCCGGCTCGCGCCCGCACCACCGGCGGCACCGGCCTGGGCCTCTCCATCTCGCTCGAAGACGCTCGCCTGCACTCCGGGCGCCTAGAGGCGTGGGGGATGCCCGGCGAGGGGGCATCATTTAGGCTCACGCTGCCCCGCCGCGCCGGACTGCCCGTGGACGACCCGCCGCTGCCACTGGTACCCGAACCAAGAGCGGTGGCACCCAAGACGCCGATCACTAAGCCAACGCCAACAATAGGGATGCCTACGGCCATCCCTGACCTCAGCCGATTTCCCGCCTCAGACAGTTGGGAGGATTCCTAAATGACCACGCCCAACACGCGTCGCCGCCGGCCAATATTCGCGCTGGCGTTAGCCCTCGTCGCCAGCTCGACCATTGTTGGCTGTGCCACAATGCCCACCGCCGGTGGTGTGTATATAGGCGGTCAGGGCGTCATCGGCCAGGAGGGCATTGGCCAGATCGCGGCTGGCCCCAGCGATAACGCCGACCCTGGCGAGATCGTCCGGGGCTTTCTGTTGGCCGCCCAGGCTGGCCCCAACACTCCGCTGCCCTTCTTCGTGGCCCGTGAATACCTAGAAGGAGAGAGACGAACGGATTGGCAACCCTACGCTCAAGTGTTGGTACTCAGCGGCACCCCAACCATAGATGCGCCCGAGCAGGTCATGCCCGATCAAGACCAGGTAACGGTGATCGTTGGTGGCGAGATGGTGGCCATCGTCGATGAGCGAGGCGTGTTCACCGAGTTGGCAACCCCTAGCGAGATCCAGAAACGATTCGAGCTGTCACGGGTCAACGGGCAGTGGCGCATTGTTGACTTAGAGGATGTGCTGCTCATCCCGACACAGGTATTCAACATCACCTTCCGGGCCACCCAACTTCACTTCCCCACCAGGGATTGGCAGCACTGGGTGATCGACCAGCGATGGTTCGCCCAGCAAACCTGGCGCACTCAGGCGGTGCAGGAATTGCTGCTCGGCCCGCCGTCGTGGCTGATCGGCGCCGTTGATGTGCTGCTCCCCGAGGGCACATCGCTGGCTATCCCGGCGGCGTTAACCGTCGAGCCGGATGGGTCTATCGAGGTGTCATTGTCGGAACACATTGACGATGCCAGCGTCGAGGCACGTGCGATGTTCGCCGAGCAGGTGCGAGCCACCCTCGCCAGCGGCGCCGCCTCCCCACGCATCGTGCTGGTTGACCGGCTAGGCCCGATGGTGCAAACCGACGACATTGAGGTACCCAGCCAGGCCCGCACCATCGGAGCCGCCCAGGTGCTACAACACGGCCGGTTTATGACGCTAAACGGCCGCCACCTGGAAAACCAGTTGTGGGTGACGGGCCTGCATGATTACGAGCCGACGGCGCTCGCGGTGGCCCCCGGCGTTGAACGCGGCCTGATGGTGATGCGGGTAGCGGGCCGCGATGAGGTGCCGGAACCTGAAGGGGAATACCCCGAGGAGAACGGATACGAGGAGAACGGGCCAGAAGACGCGACCCCTCCCGAGGCTGAACCCGAGCCAACGGACTACGCCTGCGCGGAGGAGGAAAATGGCGAGGAGTGTCCGCCGCCTAAACCAGTGGAGCCGGAAGCCAATAGCCGCATCGTGCGAGTCGATGACACTATCTCAACGCTGGCTCAGGGTGTCGATCTGATCGCCCCATCGATTGACCGGTTTGGCCTGATCTGGACCGGGCAGGCCGCCGGTGAGCTGTTCGTGGTGAGCGAACAAGGCCACAAGTCACAGGTTATCGTCCCGTGGCTGATCGA
>WQZL01000223.1 GCA_009780755.1 Promicromonosporaceae bacterium
GGCCCGGTTGCGCGGCCGATGACCGCTACGGTGAACCTTACGAATGCTCTGCAAAATGGGCGTACCACGGTAGCCAGCGGTCCAACCGCTAACCGTGGTACGGCAACTCGTAGTGGTAACACTATTACTTGGAATGGCACGCTTAACGCGGGACAGACCGCGACGATTACTTACCAGTTACGGGCGGCTAACCCGGCCCAAACCGCCACATTTACTACCACGGCCACGGTGCCAGCACCTAATGGTGGTACTTGTAGTGTGACAAATGAGACTGTAGCTCCGCCGCCGAATCCGACTTGTACTAAGAGTGTGAATGCTCGGGTGATTCAGCCTGGGGCGACTACTACGCATACTTTGACGGTGCGTAATGATGGTAATCAGCAGCGGGCGCTTTCCTCGGTGACTAGTATCGCTAACCATTTGGCTAGTAGTCGGTTTGCTTTTGTGGATGTTACGGCATCGGTAGGTACTGCTACCCGTTCGGGTAATAACATCAATTGGAGTGGCACGCTTGCTCCTGGTGCTTCTGCGGTTATTACGTATCGTTTGCGGGCCGCGAACCCCTCTGTTGGTCAGGCGACGGTTACCGCTACCACTACGTTAACTCCTGGCGGGAACACCTGTGCCGGGGTGAACGAGACTACGGTTCCGCCGGTGCCTCCACCACCGCCGCCTACTTGTACTCAGTCGGCTACGCCACGGGTGGTGCAGCCGGGCGCGACTACTACGCACACCATTACCGTGCGTAATGATGGTAATCAGCAGCGAGAGCTTTCCTCGCGTACCTCGATTGCTAACCATCTTTCTGGTGGCCGGTTCGAGTTTGTTAGTGTCACCGCTAACCGTGGTACTGCTACTCGTTCGGGTAATAACGTTGACTGGATTGGCACGCTGACCGCGGGCCAGACCGCCACAATTACGTTGCAGTTGCGGGCCGCCGCCGCACCCACTCCGAGTGATGTGATTGCTGTTTACGCCATCACTACGCTGACTCCGGGCAACAACACGTGTTCGGCGCCGAATGAGACCACAACGCCGGTGGCGCCGCCGCCCACTTGTACCATGACGGGTACTCCGCGCGTGGTGGTCGCCGGTGCAGAGACTCTGCACACGGTGGTTATTACCAACACCGGGACTCAGCAGCGGGCGCTCTCTTCGAGTACCAGCATCGCTAACCATTTGCAGAACGACCGCTTCACCCTGGTGGCGGGTTCGGTTTCCGCCTCGGTGGGCACCGCGATCGTCAGTGGCAACAACATTAACTGGAGCGGGACGCTCGGCGCTGGGGCAACCGTGACTATCACGTACCGTCTGCGGGCGGCTAACCCGTCCATCGGGGCGGGTACGGTTACCGCTACTACGACGCTGACGCCGAATAACGGTACGTGTACCGTGCAGAACGAGACACAGGCTCCACCCCCGCCGCCCCCGCCGCCGCCACCACCTACTTGTGTCAAGACGGGCACTCCGCGCCTGATGCAGCCGGGTGCGATGACTACGCATACGGTGACTATCACTAACACTGGCAACCAGCAGCGGACCCTCTCCTCTGCGACGAACATCTCCGGCGCGTTGCTGGAGGGTCGAACGACGCTGGTGGAGACCTCAATTGGAGCTTCGACGGGTACGGTTACCCGCTCTGGCAATCTGCTGAACTGGACCGGCACGCTTCCGGCCGGTGGCACTGCCACTATCACCTACCAGTTGCAGGCTGCTGACCCGAGTACGGGTGCGGCGACGTTCAACTCGGTTACCACTATCGCCGGTGGTGGTTCCTGTTTGGTGGAGAACGAGGTAACGGCCCCGCAACTCGGCGAGCCTTACTGTTTGATTACCTCCTCACGGATGGTTGTTAATCCAGGTGAAACTTTCGTGATTAATGGCCGATATTTCGCAGGCGAAGGTATGGTTAACATCTTCCCCTCGATTCGCTTCCAGCCTCCCTTGGAGAAGGTGATTCCGCCTGCTCCTACCGCTTCGCACGGCAATGTTGTGCCATTCCAGAACATCGACGACGGCAGTCACGACAACCGCTATATGTTTGGGCCTGTTCCTTCGGGTGATACTGGCACGATTACCTTTACGCTGCGCGTGCCAGAGAACACAACGGTTACCGGGCTACGCCGCATCTACGCGCCTGCCGCTACCCAATGGAATAGCAACTGCCCGGTGTACATCTACATCCCCTCGCCGCCGCCACCGGTTTGTACCAAGACAGCCAGCCCGGTGTTAGTTGGCGCAGGTAATGAGACGGTTCACACCATCACCATCACCAACCGGCGTGACCGGTCACAGCTGATTTCCTCCAGCACTAATGTTGTAAACGCCCTGCAAGGTGGTCGGTTCACGCTGGTGGCAGGCTCGGCCGAGGCTTCCACTGGAACTGTGGTACAGACGCTGACCAGTATCGGTTGGAGTGGAACCTTGCCAGCTAATGGCACCGTGACTATCACCTACCGTCTGCGAGCCGCAGACCCGTCCATCGGCGCGGGTGAGGGCACCTCCACCACTACCCTGTTCCCGGGTAATGGCACTTGCGAGGTGGTTAATACTACTGAGGCTCCGCCGCCTCCGCCGCCGCCTCCACCGCCACCTACGTGTGTGAAGTCGGCTAGTCCTACGTTGGTGCAGCCTGATGCGGTGACCACGCACACCCTTACCATCTGGAACGAGGGTCACTTGGCGCGTGCCTTGACCTCGCAGACGAACATCGCGAACCATCTGGCTGATGGCCGGTTCACGTTGGTGGCTGGGTCGATTGACGCGACTGTTGGTAATGCTAGTTTGAGTGGTACTAACATCAATTGGTCGGGTACTGTTCCTGCTGGTGGTCAGGTGGTTATCACTTACCAGTTGCGAGCTATCACCCCAACGCTTGGGGTGGCTGAGGTGACCGCTACTACCACGTTGTCTAATGGTGACCGCACCTGTGCCGTGGCGAATACAACTACGCCGATTCCGCCGCCCCCACCGCCGCCGGTAGACCCGATCTGTTCGCAGGTTGCTAGCCCGACGCTGGTTGTAGCTGGTAACGAGACCATACACACGATCACGATCACTAACCCGGATCAGGAGACGCGGACGGTTACGTCTGTGACGAGTATCGCTAACGCGTTACAGAATGGCCGGTTCTCGTTTGTGACCGGTTCGATCGACGCGAGCGTCGGCACTGCCAGCCTGAGTGGTACTAACATTAATTGGTCTGGTTCGTTGGCTGCTGGTGCTTCGGCAGAGATTACTTTCCGTTTGCAGGCTGCTAACCCGACGATTGGTGCTGGTGAGGTTACTACTACCACCACGCTGAA
>WQZL01000224.1 GCA_009780755.1 Promicromonosporaceae bacterium
ACATGACCTCGCTCACCACGCTTGACGTATCCAACTGGAACACTGCCAACGTCTGGAACATGAACTCCGTATTCGCTGGCGCTGTTAACTTAACCGCACTTGACGTATCCAATTGGGATACCAGCAGCGCTACCACCATGTGGTGGATGTTTAGCAACAATGCCAGCCTGACCGAGCTGGACGTTTCGCGGTGGGACACCAGCAACGTTACTCACATGACCGGCATGTTCAACGGTGCCAGCGGCCTGACCGGGATTGATGTATCCAACTGGGATACCAGCAGCGCCCTCATCATGCAGTCAATGTTTGCGGGCGCAAGCGGCATCAGAGCGCTTGACCTGTCCAACTGGGACACCAGCAGCGTCACCAACATGACCGCGATGTTCAATCTCATGGCGGGCCTGCGCGAACTCACCTTAGGCGAAGAATTCGTCAATGCAACCGGTGCCAACCCGCTCAACCCGAGCCTGCCCGCCGTTCAGGACGACGAAACCTACACTGGCCGGTGGATCAGGGTCGGTACGGGCAGCCTGGCTTGCCCTCATGGCCTGGATACTCCCACCTCTGCTGAACTTATGGAGATGATGGTTCACGAGGCAGGCGAGGTGCTGGCCGATACCTGGGTATGGCAGCTCCGCCAGCCGGGCTGCTTGTTCCAGACGGCACTTTACGGGCCATTTTTTGCCGGTCCTGATTATGAGAACGACAACCTAACCCCGGGCTATGTTGACTCCGTCACGGAGCATGAGGCGGCAGAGTGGGCCTACCTCGCAGATGTATTCACGCTGCTGGGCGTCCCCGGGCCGCCAACGATGCCTCCACCGGGTGTCGTGTGGCAGCTGGCCCCAGCCGGCGCCCCCTACGACTATTACGCCTACATCTACTTTGTGGTGCGAGACACCGCCCTGGACACGGTTGGAACGGTGTTCGACGAACAATTCGCGGCATTCCCGCTGCGGTTCACCCGCGCCATCGAGAGACCGACACCCACCCCATCGCCTACCTTGGGCGGCACCCCGACTCCAACCCCCAGCCCGGAATCAACACCTACACCCAGCCCAGAGCCAGACCCAACGCCAACGCCTACCCCATCGCCCAGCCCAGGGGTTTACCCCACGCCAACCCCCAGCCCGGAGTCAACGCCTACCCCTACTCCAACCTCGACGCCTGACTCCATGCCCTCACCCAGCCCAGAGTCCTACCCGACACCCGCGCCTAGCCCGACATCTCCGGTTAATACCGGCCCCGCTGGCCCACGGCTTCCGGTGACCGGAACCACCCTGGCCGGGGTTGGCGTAGCTGGCATCCTGTTGCTTGGCGGTGGCCTGTTCCTGCTGGCTCGAAAGCGGCGGAATAACCACTAACGGCCGATGATGTCAACGGGCGCAAATCTTTCCGGGGCGCGTCGGCTGACGTTTTCCGTCGGCTTCTCTGGCACCGATTGATCGGCGACTAGCTTGTGACGTTACGTCATGAGCCACGCTTATCACATGGCAAAAGACGAGCAGGCGAACGACGGGTACATGAGCGTCGGCGAACTCGCCAAACGCATGGATACCACCGTCCGCACCTTGCAGTACTACGACAAGCAGGGCATCCTCATCCCCTCCGGGGAGAGCGCTGGGGGTCGGCGCCTGTACTCCGACGCCGACATGGTGCAACTGCATCAAATCCAGATGTTGAAAAGCCTCGGCTTCTCGCTCGACGACATTCGGGAGCGGATCACCACCCTGGAAACCCCGATCGAGGTGGCTCAGGCACTCGAACAACAGGCCGCATCCATCAGCGCGCAGATCGAGGGACTGCGCGAGGCGCTGCACTCCGTACAAACCTTGCGGGAAGAGACCCTGAAGATGGACAAGGTCGATTTTGCCCGTTATGCGGACATCGTCGAGCTGCTCAACCGAAACACAGGACTCTATTGGGTAGTCGCAATGGTCGGTGACAAGATGCTGGAGCGTATGCGCGCACTTGGTCTGACCGGAAGGGTGACCGCCGACGCTGTCAACCACGATTGGCATCAGCTCAATCTAATTGCGGCCAAATATGCGATCGAGGGAATCGCTCCGGATTCTGCCCAAGGCATGGCTTTCGCTGCGAAGTACTGGGAAATGGTCACCAACTTCAGTGGTGGCGACCTGAGCCTGTTGTCCGAGATGCAGGACTTCGCCAAGACCAGCGGCAGTTGGACGCCGGAGTTTCGCGGCGCCTGGGATGTCGCCGAACCCTTCATCAGCGAAGCCTTATCCGCCTATTTTGAAGGAACCGGAAACCCCTTCGAGCAAACGCAAAGCTAGCAACCAGAAATAACCCAAACAAATCCACCCAAGGGAGAGCTATGTCCGCAATCACCAGCAGACCAGTAGTAGAGGTCACCGATCTAAAAAAGATTTATGGCCCCAAAAAGGCCATTGATGGCATCTCATTTGCCGTGCAGCCAGGAGAAATCTTCGGCATCCTCGGCCCCAACGGCGCCGGTAAAACCACCACCGTGGAGTGCCTAGCCGGACTGCGCAAGGCCGACAACGGGCGTATCAGCGTGCTGGGCATTGACCCGCAGGCCAACCCCCGCGATCTGCCCGCCGTACTCGGCATCCAGCTACAAGAGGCCCACCTGCACGACAAAATCAAGGTGCGTGAGGCGCTGACCATGTTCGCCACCTGTTACGCCAACCCCGCCGACATTGACCATCTCATCTCGGCCCTCAGCCTAGATGACAAGCGCAATGCCACCTTCGACTCGCTTTCCGGCGGGCAAAAGCAGCGACTCTCCATCGCCCTGGCTCTAGTCGGCAACCCAAAGGTCGTCATCCTTGATGAGCTGACCACCGGCCTCGACCCAGTAACCCGACGTCAAACCTGGGAACTTGTCAAAACCATCCGCGATGCGGGCGTCACCGTGATTCTGGTTTCGCACCTGATGGACGAGGTCGAATACCTAGCCGACCGCCTGATCGTCATCGACCAGGGCAGGGTCACCGCCGAAGGTACCCCGCAGCAACTGATCGATGCCGTGCCTGATGCCCGCAACCTCGAAGACGTGTTCTTCGCCCTGACCACCGCCAGCACCCTGATCGGAGCCTGAACATGAACAACTGCCGTCTTACTCCCCGCGCCTTTGCCACCATCACCCGCATCGAGACCAAGGTCTGGTTGCGTGACCCCGTAGCGGCGGGCATGTGCCTGGTGTTCCCCGTGGGATACATCCTGCTAATTACCGCCATGAACGAAGAGTTGTCCGCCGACTACATGGTCGCGCCCGTACTCGGCATCGCAATG
>WQZL01000225.1 GCA_009780755.1 Promicromonosporaceae bacterium
CGAAAGCCCCCGGGGGGGTTATTGCCCCCTTTCTTGATTAAGGGCCGGTACTGGCGCAGCCCCGGCCGAGGCGGAATTTCCCGAACCCGGAACCACCCAGCCATCGCCCGGAAATAGTTAGCAGTGGTCAGCGTCGCATCCTGCGCCGCGCGGTTGAAGGTGCCAGGAGTACAGGTAGCGACATCGCCACCCGTCCAGGCCCGCGGCACCGCCAGGGCGGGCAAGAACACATTGAGGTAAGCGTTTTGCACCGATTGACGGTTGGTGGGATCAATGGTGACGGCCGACGTCGGCGCGATATCGAAGTAGGTCGGGTTCACATCGGCAGCAGCCGGGGCTATCCCCGCACCTACCAAGGCGAACGTAGTGAACAGGACTGCGGCAACTCTGCGGCGTGTGTATCTCATGAGACGAGTATCACCCCTCATCACACCCACCCCGCACCACCTGGCGCAAAAACTCTGAGAAGACACGAGTTCGAGCATTTGTCGTGTTCTTCGAGCGCTCGGGCGCTCGAAGAACACGACAAATGCTCGAACAGGCGGTGTCACAGGAGCGCTCGGGCTTGGGCTACGTCGGCGTGCATCTGGGTAATTAGCTCGTCGATGCTGGTAAAGCGGAGGGTGGGGCGCAGGCGCTCGGCGAACTCAATGGTTACCTCTTCGCCGTAAAGGTCGAGGTCATCTCGGTCTAGTACATGGGCTTCGACACGGCGGTCGATGCCGTTAAAGGTGGGGTTGGTGCCAATAGAGATCGCAGCGGGCAGCCGCTCGCTCTGCGCTGTCCCCGAAGGCTGCGAAGCGACCGTCTCGAAGCCAGCCCGCGTCACCTTCGAGGATTCTCTGGTTTCGACCCTGTCACCGGTTGAGCAGGGCGCCCCAGACGTCTGTGTTGAAACCATAAGCCAGCCCGCGTATACCCCGTCAGCCGGAATCATCGTCGCTACCGGGCCGAGGTTGGCCGTGGGGAAGCCGAGCGTGCGTCCGCGAGCATCCCCATGAATGACGGTGCCGTGCAGCGCGTAGGGGCGGCCGAGTTCGCGCGCGGCCCCGGTCACGTCGCCCTCAGCCAGTAACGTCCGGATGCCGGTCGATGACCAACGCTCCCCACTGGTTGAGCTTGCGCCGCCCTGAGCTTGTCGAGGGGTCGAAGCCACCCCCACATCATCGACGGCCACCACTTCGAAGCCTAACTCCAGGCCAAGGCGCACCATCGCAGGTAAAGAACCGGTATTCCCCACCCCAAACCGGGCATCATGACCGAGTACAACGGTGTCCACCCGCAGCCCATCCACCAGGTACTCCTGCACGAAGGCTCCGGGGGTGAGCGTGGCGAACTCCAGCGTGTACTCGATCACCAGCACAGCATCGAGTCCGGCCTTAGCAAACAGCGCGAGCCGATCATCTAGGGCGGTGAGCAGCGGCGGCGCCTCGTCTGGCCGATGCACCTGCACCGGATGCGGGTCGAAGGTGATGGCCACCGCCAGACAGCCCTCGTCCCGCGCAGCTTCCACCACACGCCGCAGCACCGCCTGATGCCCGAGATGCACCCCATCAAAATTCCCGATGGTGACCGCTGTGCCGCTGCCCTCCAGTGCGGCAGCCGCTTCGTTTGGGTCACGCCAAATCAGCACCCGCACACTCTAGTCGAGGTAGTGAGTTTCGGCCCTGGGTAGTGAGTTAAAACTCCCTACCTTTGTCCCAAAGCCACTACAGCGGCGTTGATGGCAGCGCGGGCGTGGGAGGATTTGCGTATGTTGAACGTAGCCATCGTCGGTACCGGGAATATCTCGGCTGCCCATATTGCCGGATTTCTGCGGTTTCCTGAGCTGTGCCGCATCGTCGCCCTGCATGACATCGTGCCAGCGAAAGCCGCAGAGAAGCGGGAGCGCTTCGAGCTAATCGATGCGGACGTGCTCGATTACGATGCCCTGCTAACCCGTGACGATGTTGATCTGGTGAGCGTGTGTACGCCCCCGGCCTCGCACAAATACCTCACGGTTGATCTGCTGCGTTCGGGCAAGAACGTGCTGGTGGAGAAGCCGATGGCCCCCTCGGTGGCGGATTGTGACGAGATGTTGGCCGCCGCGCGCGAATCCGGGAAGATGCTGAGCGTTGTCGCGCAGAACCGCTTCCGCAATGATTTGGTGGCCGTCAAGGAGACCATCGATTCGGGCTTGCTGGGGCCAATTGCGCATGTGCGCGTCGATTCGGCGTGGTGGCGCGGCCTGCCGTATTACGACCTCGACTGGCGCGGCACCTGGGCCTCGGAGGGCGGCGGCCCGACGTTGAACCATGCGATCCACCACATCGACCTGCTGCTGTGGATGCTGGGCGGCCCCGAACGGGTGACGGCTGCGATGACGAATGCGTGGCACGACAACTCTGAGGTGGAGGATCTCTCGGTGGCATTGCTGCAATGGTCGCGCACCATCGCCACGCTCACGGCGTCGGTGGTGCATCACGGCGAGGAGCAGGCGTTCGCGGTGCAGGGCCGCGATGCCTCGGTGTCGCAGCCGTGGGCGGTGCGGGCCGATGTGTCGGCGTCGAATGGTTTCCCCGTGGCGGGTGGTAACGCGGAGCTGGTCACACATATCGAGGCGTTGGCCGCCGCGAGGGCGCCTTTGGAGCATGAAGGGCATCCAGGGCAGGTACTCGACGTGTTGAATGCGCTGGCCGAAGGCCGGGTTCCGGCGATTACGGGTGAGGATGGGCGGCGCACCGTCGAACTGGTGACGGCCATCTATCAGGCGGCCATCGAGCGGGAACCGGTCTCGCTGCCCCTATCTGGCACGTCGCCCTGGTACGTCGGTACCGCGCTGTTGGAACGTGCGCCGCGTTACTTCACCAAGACGGGCCACGCTTCATCGCTGGACGGCGAAATCACCTTGGGCGGCTCCCCCAACCCCAACAAACCCCGGTTCCCCCATCCTCTGGCGGACGACAAATAAACCCTAGTCTTGGTGCGAAACACCGAGCTAACAACGATGTCCTGTCCTTCGGATGGTTGAGCTTGTCTGTGAAATCACCCTGCGATGCGGTGGCGGTGGTTTCGGCACTCGATTGAGCCGAGGCAGAGGAACGCTTGCGGGACTCTGCTGAGGTGATTGAAGGGTGTCGAGCGGCGAAGCTGCTAACACAGATTCAACCATTGGGAGGGAACTGTCTGTGGGAGTGTGACGATAAGCCGAGAACCCCGGCGGTCTTTGCGGCTGCCGGGGCTCTCGGGTCTTGTAGCAGTGATGGTCTCAGCCCTGGCGGGCCTACTCAACCACC
>WQZL01000226.1 GCA_009780755.1 Promicromonosporaceae bacterium
CGCCCAACTCAAAAAACTCGTCCAAGACCTACAGCTATACGCTAAAAACTCGGACAATATGGCCGCCCGCTACAAGGCCGCCAAAACCAGGTTGGCCAAGTTCGAGGAGGCCGGGCCGCCGCCGGAGCCACCTCGTGAACAGGACATCACCATGCGCCTGCGCGGTGGTCGCACCGGCCTGCGGGCCGTGACCTGTGAGAACCTAGAATTGACCGGCCTAATGCAGCCCTTCGACCTGGAGGTGTTCTACGGGGAACGCGTGGCTATCCTCGGCTCCAACGGCAGCGGCAAAAGCCACTTCCTACGCCTGCTCGACGGCGACGAGACGGTAAAGCACACGGGACTTTGGAAGCTGGGCGCCCGCGTCGTACCTGGCTCGTTTGCGCAGACCCACGCCCACCCGGAGCTATTTGATCGCACGCTGCTGGAAATCTTATGGGAGGAATGCGCGCTGCAAAAAGGGCCAGCCATGTCGATACTGGGGCGTTACGAGCTACAGGTTGCCGCCGACCGCCCCTTCGAGAAGCTCTCGGGTGGGCAACAGGCCAGGTTCATGATCGCGCTGCTCGAACTCTCCGGCTGCACCGCGCTGCTGCTTGATGAGCCGACAGACAACCTTGACCTAGAAAGCGCGGAGGCGTTACAAGAGGGGCTAGAAGCGTTCGAAGGCACGGTACTCGCCGTCACACACGACCGCTGGTTCGCCCGATCTTTCGACCGTTTCTTGGTGTTCGGTGCCGATGGCATCGTCCGGGAAGCCCCCGAGCCTATCTGGGATGAAGGCCGCGTGACCCGCGACCGATAACGCGCAGTGGTGGTTTCTTTCGCGGTCGCTGGCGCTCGCTACTCAACCACCCGATGTCGGGTGGTTGAGTAGGCCGACGAAGGAGGCCGTGTCGAAACCACAAGGCCATATGGCGGTTTCGACACGGCTCAACCACCGCAGGGGGGAGGGTCAATTGGTGTAAATGGCTTCGATTGCGGCGGCGAAGTCGTGCTTGACCTGGGTTTTGCGGACCTTCATGGAAGGGGTCAGGTAGCCGTTGGCCTCGGTAAAATCGACCGTCAACACCTCAAACTTGTGGATTTGTTCGGCCCGCGAAACGGCCAAGTTGGCGCGATCAACGGCCTTTTGTAGCGACGCCAGCACGTCGGGATGCGTGCGCGCCGTCGCCACCGGCAGATTCGATAACCCGTGCGCGGTAAGCCAACCGGGCAGCATCTCGGCGTCGAGCGTAATCAACGCGCCAATGAAGGGCCGCTGATCGCCCACCATCACTACCTGGGAGATGAGCGGATGCGACCGCAGTCGATCCTCCAGCAGCGCCGGGGCCACGTTCTTGCCACCAGCGGTGACGATGATCTCCTTTTTGCGACCGGTGATCCGCAGGCGCCCCTCGCCATCAAGCGTGCCCAGATCGCCAGAGGCAAACCACCCATCCTGCATCACCTCGGCGGTGAGTTCCGGCTGGTTACGGTAGCCGCGGAACACATGCGGACCCTTGATGAGAATCTCGCCGTCCTCGGCGATTCTCAACGAGGTTCCGGGCAGCGGGGGGCCAACCGTGCCGATAGCCACGTTCTTGACCACGTTCACGGCCGCCGGAGCGGTGGTTTCGGTGAGGCCATAGCCCTCCAGTACGAGCACGCCAACCCCGCGGAAGAAGTGACTCAGGCGTTCGCCCAGCGGCGCGCCGCCGGAGACCGCATGCGTGACCGCCCCGCCCATCGCGGTGCGTAGCTTGCTCAAAACCAGCAGATCAGCAACCTTGTGCTGCACTCGCAACCGGGTCGGTACTCGGCCCGAATCCACGGCCCGTGAGGAGGAGATGGCCACGCGCACCGCCCAATAGAAGATGCTCCGCTTGGCCTTGGAAGCCGACGCCTTCTGCTCGGCGGAGTTGTACACCTTCTCAAACACCCGAGGCACGGCCAAGAGGAACGTTGGCTTAAACGATTGCATATCGCCGACCAGGTTCTTTACGTCCGGCGCGTGACCCATCACGGCATTAGCCGAAAGCACCGCCATCTGGATCATCCGGGCAAAAACGTGAGCCAACGGCAAGAACAGCAACATGCGGGCGCCCTCGCGTTCCAACAGCTCCGGCAGGGCATCGGCGGCGTTCATCGAGACATGAGTGAAGTTGGCGTGGGTTAGCTCGGCGCCCTTGGGGCGACCGGTAGACCCAGAGGTGTAAATGATGGTGGCCAGATCGGCGCCGACCACGGCGTCGCGCCGGGCGACCACCTCCGCCTCGTCGATGGTGGCCCCCTCGGCGATGAGCGTGGCGATAGCGCCCGCATCGATCACCAGCACATCGCGTAACTCAGACAACTTCTCGCGCACGGCCTCGACCGTGCCCAGATGCGCCTGCGTCTCCACCACGGCAACAGAAGCCCCCGAATCACCCAGAATCCACTGCACCTGATCGGGCGACGATGTCTCATAAACCGGCACGCTGACGCCACCTGCCGCCCAGATCGCGTAATCCAGCAGCGTCCACTCGTAACGGGTAGAACTCATGATCGCCACGCGATCACCCACCTTGACGCCCCGCGCCACCAAACCGCGGGCCACCGCGATCACCTCGGCCTTAAAGGTGAGGGCCGAAACCGGCACCCACGGGGCCGATGGGCGCTCGCGGCGCTCCAAGAGGGGGCCGTCGCCGGTGCGATCAACCCGCAGATCAAGCAGGGTAGAGATGCTGTAATCCTCCGGCGCGACGCTTTGTGCCGGGGTGGTTGCGGTGTTCACGATTGAAACTCCCTCGTTTCGATAACGGTCTTCTCGACCACGATACCGGTCCCACACCCCATTCCCCTCCACCCCTCCGCTCCGCTGACCCTTGCCGAACCGGCTGATCTGGTTCTCAAGACCCCGTTTCAGAGCCAAAACAGCCGGTTCAACGGCAGGTAATCACCAGATCAGCCGGTTCGGCAGGGAGGGGGTTGGGGACGGGGGAGGGTTGGCTGGGAGGAGTGTGAAGAGAAGTGCGAAAAAGCCCGTCGGAAAACAATCCGACGGGCTTGCTCGCTTTTGGCTCAGGCGGCGCGGGTGACCTTGCCGGCCTTGAGGCATGAGGTGCACGCGTTGACCCGCTTGCGGGTTCCGTTAACAACAGCGCGCACGCGCTGGATGTTCGGGTTCCAGCGGCGCTTGGTGCGGATGTGGGAGTGCGAGATGGAGTGCCCGAAGCCCGGACCCTTGCCGCAGACGTCGCAGTTGGCAGCCACTTTGTCTCCTGAAAG
>WQZL01000227.1 GCA_009780755.1 Promicromonosporaceae bacterium
CCGATGACACTCGCCGCATCGCTTACACCAGCGAGGCACTTGGCCATCTCGTGGCGGCAATGCGCGATGGCGTGGATGTGCGTGGTTACCTGCACTGGAGTTTGCTTGACAACTTCGAATGGGGCCACTGGGAACCAACCTTCGGCCTAATTGCCGTTGATCGGCAAACTTTTGTCCGCACCCCGAAACCCTCCTTGGCCTGGTTGGGGGAGGTTGCCAGATCGAGCGGTGAGCGCCTAGGTCTGCCTCCCGGGGGCTGTCTGGCTTAGAGTCCCTGTTGGGAGCAATGAGTCAAAGACGAGGAAGCCCATGTTGATTAAGTTGGTTCGCAAGTACCTGCGGCCCTACCTGGGGGCCGTGGGCCTGTTGTTGTTGCTGCAACTCATTCAGACGCTCGCCAACCTGTACCTGCCCACGCTCAACGCGGACATCATCGACAACGGCGTGGTTGTGGGAGACGTGGGCTACATCTGGCGTATTGGCGGCTGGATGCTTGCCGTATCGCTCGCGCAGATGGTCTGCGCCATCGCGGCGGTATTCCTTTGCGCGCGAGCCGCCACCGCGTTTGGCCGCGACCTGCGCCACGACCTGTTTGATGCGGTACAGGGATTCAGTCAGCGCGAGATGCGCAAGATCGGCGCACCGTCACTGATAACCCGTACCACCAACGATGTGCAGCAGGTGCAGCAGGTGATGCTGATGGGCTTCACCATCATGATCCAAGCTCCGATCATGGCCGTCGGTGGCCTGCTCATGGCGCTGCAACAAGACGTGGCGTTGACTGGCCTGCTGCTGGTGATCGTGCCGGTTTTGGGCATCACGATGGGGCTGCTGGTCTGGCGGATGCTGCCCTACTTCCGGTCGATGCAGGCCCGCATCGACAAGATAAACGGCGTACTTCGCGAACAGATTTCTGGCCTGCGGGTGGTGCGGGCGTTCGTGCGAGAAGAACTAGAGGTGGAGCGCTTCGGAGAGGCCAACCGCGAACTATTCGAGACGCAACTCGGCACCGGCAAGCTCATGGCCTTTGCGTTCCCGGTGGTCGGGCTGATTATGAATGTCTCGTCGGTGGCGGTGCTTTGGTTTGGGGCCAGGCGCATCGACGGCAACGAGATGGGCATCGGTTCGTTGACCGCCTTCCTGACGTACCTGATGTTCATCCTGATGGCCGTGATGATGTCCACGATGATGATAATGATGATCCCGCGGGCGGCCGTGGCCGCCGACCGCATCGGCGAGGTGTTGGGCACCGCCTCATCGGTGACGGAAACCGCCACGCCGGTACCGCTGGCCTCGTTGAATGCGGGCGCCGGACCACGCGGGCTGATCGAGTTTGAGCAGGTTGAGTTCCGGTATCCGGGCGCAGAGGATCCGGTGCTACAACGGTTGACGTTCCAGGCCAAGCCCGGCAGCACCACCGCCATCATCGGCTCCACCGGTTCGGGTAAAACCACCCTGCTCAACCTGATTCCACGCCTATTCGATACCACCGGCGGCACGGTGCGGCTCGATGGGGTAGATCTGCGCGATCTGAGCCTGGCCGACCTCCGCTCGCAGTTGGGGTTGATTCCCCAAAAGGCTTATCTGTTTTCCGGCACCATCGCCTCGAACCTGCGGTATGGCAAACCCGACGCCACCGCGGCAGAGATGTGGCAGGCGTTAGAGATCGCTCAGGCTCGCGAGTTCATCGAGGCGCTGCCCGAGGGATTGGATGCACCTGTGGCTCAGGGCGGCACCACCTTCTCCGGGGGGCAGCGGCAACGGCTGGCCATAGCCAGGGCGGTAATACGTAGACCTCACGTCTACCTGTTCGATGACAGCTTCTCGGCCCTCGATTACACCACGGACGCAAACCTTCGCGCGGCCCTCGTTCCGCACACGAAAGACGCGACGGTGCTGCTCGTCGCCCAACGCGTCGCCACCATCCGGGATGCCGACCAAATTCTGGTACTCGACTACGGGCGCATCGTTGGGCAGGGCACTCACGCCGAGCTGCTGGCCGAAAATGAGACCTATCAAGAGATTGTCACCTCGCAGATGTCGTTGGAGGAGGCAGCATGAGCGCGCAAACTGCTTCTCAGCAGCGCCCACCTCACGGACGTAGCCCGATGGGCGGCGGCGGCCCGATGGGCATGGGTATGCCCGGCGCTAAGGCGCTCGACTTCACCGGCTCGCTGCGGCGCTTCGCAGGCGAACTACGCCCCGAGCGGTTGCGCATCATCATCGTTGGCCTGTTCGGCGTTATCTCGGTTGCCCTAGCCGTGGCGGGGCCTCGCGTGCTGGGGCGGGGAACTAACGTCATTTTTGAGGGCGTGGTCGGCCGAATGATCGGCGACAAAATGCCCGCAGGCACCACCGTCGAGCAGGCCATCACGGCGCTGCGGGCATCGGGGCAGGGCCAGCTGGCCGACATGATCTCCGGCATGGATCACATCGTGGTGGGCCAGGGCGTCAATTTTGGTCAGCTTGCCCACATCTTGGCCATAGTGCTGGCGATCTACGTCGGCGCCTTCATATTCGGGTGGCTACAAAACCGCATCATGACCGTCGCCGTGCAAAACACGATGCGACGGTTGCGCGACGAGGTGGAGGCGAAGCTGCATCGCCTGCCGCTGAGCTATGTGGATCAGCAGCAGAAGGGGGAAATTCTCTCCCGCGTCACCAATGACATCGACAATGTGGCCCAGACCACTACGCAGACGTTCGCGCAGCTGATGACCGCCGTGCTTACGGTGATCGGTGTGCTGGCGATGATGTTCTCGATCTCCTGGCTGCTGGCGCTGGTGGCGTTGGTGACGGTGCCGCTGTCGGTGATCGTCACCATGCGGATTGCCAAGAGGTCGCAGCCGCAGTTCGTCAAGCAGTGGGCCGTGACCGGCACGCTGAATGCCCACGTCGAGGAGATGTACACCGGGCACGCGTTGGTGCAGGTTTACGGCCAGCAGGCGGCGGCGGAGCGCACCTTCGATGAGCAAAACGAGGAACTGTATGAGGCGTCACGAAAGGCGCAGGCAGTTTCGGGCACGATCATGCCGACGATGGGGTTCATCGCAAACCTGAACTATGTGTTCGTTGCGGTGATGGGTGGCCTGCGGGTGGCATCGGGCACAATGACGCTGGGTGACGTGCAGGCATTCATCCAGTATTCGCGGCAGTTCACGCAGCCGCTAACGCAGATAGCCTCGATGATGAACCTGCTGCAATCGGGAGTGGCCTCAGCCGAGCGGGTGTATGCGCTGCTCGACACCG
>WQZL01000228.1 GCA_009780755.1 Promicromonosporaceae bacterium
CGGGCGCGCTGCGCGAGAAAGCTCACGATCGGCACCAGCTCCACGGGTCCGAGTCTATGGCCGCAGCTCTCGCACCGCGAACGGCCCCACAGCACCGGACGCCGGGCTGGCAGGCGGCGGATAAGGACGAACAGAAAACTGCCGACGAACGGGGCGGCCAGCAGAGCGAACCACCAAGTCACGGGCAATCCTTCCTGTAACGCACTCGCCATTGGCCGGCGTGTTGGAACAGTAGTCCAGTCTCTTGTGGCGCCGGATGAGGGTGCTCGTGGACGCGATCACCGCCGGACGGAGCCTCGAGCGGCCGACCAAACAGCCCTTTCGCGCGTTACTCGGGCTAGGCGCGCGCTTTCTGAGCCGGACCACCGAGTATTTCCAGGCGGTTTACGCGTTGTTGTTTGGCGAGGGCCTGATGTCGGCATAGCCGAACTCGGGCCCATCGCTGCGCTCGGCACCATTCTGTCGCCTTGATCGTGGGCTGTTCCGCCCGCTGCTCCTGAACTCCGTCTCGGCTGAGCTGGGCGAAGCCGGTGGTGTATCGTGCCTGGTGGAGTTTCTGTTCCTGGCGGTCGGGGCGCTTGCCACGGCGATGGTGTTGTCGGTCGTGGGTGCTGCTGGTGTCAGCCCAATGGTGGGCCCCGCCGCCGCTCGCGTTAACGGATCGACCGCTGGCTGCGATGGGGCTATCAGCCGCAGTCGCAACGGTCTGGGTATCGATTGCCGTCTCGCTCAAATCAGTTTGGCAGATCGGGTTCTTCGTTGGTGGCCTAGGCGCTCGCCTGCGCGGCGGGACGGATTTTGGTCTGGGCTGAGCGGTCATGGTACTGGTCATTGCAATGGGGGGCCGTGACGCGCGGCGATTGCTGTTGTGAACGACAAGGCAAGACACGCCGGTCGTCAGCGATCGTGAGCGGGTTTACGCCGCGCGTATTTGAGCGCATCCATTCCGGCGATGCCGGTCTCGTCATCTAGCGGCGCTTCACCCAATTCAACCTCTTGATTTCAGCCAGCGCGCGGCTGCTAGGGCCACCATTCGCGCTGACCGTCGTTGGCACACCGAACATAGCGCCGCGCCGACTGTGCCATGACATGATGCTGTTTCATTGGCCGCTTTATGCCGATGTCCGGAGGCTTATAGCGCAGTTGGCCGCTTGCGGCATCGCGGTTGCGCACATGCGGCTTGGACGCGTGACTGACGATTCTTGCCGCGAGTGCCATGTCGATGCGGTCGGGTTGCACCTCTGTGTACGTACACCGGCCCGGGTACTCAATCGATTGATTCCGGCTGCAAGATCCGCCGCATGATGACTATGGAAGTCGCTGCTTTTAAGGAGTCTAGCTACGGTGGCATCGGGCCGACCGTGCTGCACCGTTCGCCACCTCTCAGCACCGGCACGTTCGTCGGCCGGTCCCGTTTAGTGGTTTGCATCGACGCGGTGTCCTGATGGGTTCGCCCGAGACCTGCGCGCGCCAAGTTCGATGGTCCTTGCAGGGACGGGAGATCTAGCTTGGTGAATCGCAGACTTTGTTAACAACATTAATGCTTATAAAATCCTGCGTGATAAGGATCAGGAGCATACGCACCTCCATCGTCTGCGTGTATACTGTTAGCAGCGATGGTTGACGCTCGCATCTCTAGCTGTGGTGGCTGGTTACTGACGCTGCTGGCGCTCGTCGCGCAGGTAGCGTTCGGAGCCATGGTGCCGCAGACCGAGGTGGCGCCAGCCCAGATGGAAGCCACTGACTCCCCCTGCCACACGACAACCTCTGGCGATGACAGAACGCCACCGTCGCATCGCCATCGCATGCCCGACTGCCAATTCTGTCCGCTATGCGTGTCGTTGGCGGCCTCAAGCATGGTCATGCCGAGCGGATCTCCATTCCCGCGGCCCCCGCGCGTTGCTGCTTTTCGCCCACCCGGTCTGCCACTACCGACAAACACGCCACCTGCACCGATACTCCTAGCGGCGCAGCCGCGAGGCCCCCCTGTCCTGATCTGAGTGGGCCATTCGACACCACGCTTGCTTGCGTGTCGGTGTCGCCATCTCTGATCAAAGAAGAACTCAAGTTCCCCGTGCAACGCCGCTGGCCGCATTCAGCTTCGTGTTGACGAAGGCTGTCTGAACCAAGCTCCGGGTTATTGCTCCGGCGGGCACGAAACGAGGGGGAGGTTCATTGCGTGCAACCACAGACAATCTTCCTGCTGGCCCTTGCGGCAACGGCTTTGGCCGCGACCGCCTCGCGCCAGGCGTCAGCACACGCTGTTGCTGATAGTCGTGTCTTTCCTGCGATGCTGACGATGGACGATCCGGGCGTGACCGATGAGGCGTCGGTGCGCAGCTTCTCCCGGCAACGCGATGACAGCAGCGGCACGCCGACTGACATCTATCAGTGGAATTGCGAATTCGACAAAACGATCGCCAGTAAATTTAGGCTCGGTTTGAATTGGGGCTATAGCCTGCATGCTATCCACGGCGGCAAGACGGCCAGTTTTCAGAACCTATTTCTGACCGGCAAACATCAAACCTACGTCAAGGCTCCGCACGAATTCATCTTTTCTCCAGGGGTGGTGCGGGAGTTCGGTGGCCTTGGCAACGCCAACCAAGGAGCGGATCGATTCGGTTCCACGGAGCCGCCGATTTACATGGGCAAAGGACGGCGCGACTCACCAATCGGCTTGTTGCGCCCGCTCGCGATCACGGGTGAAGCGGGCTACAAAGTTCAGCACGTCCGGCCGCATTCGACCGCGGATAACAGGGGCGGGCAGATCGCCTTCGACGCCGGCCTGTCAATCCAGTCCAGCATGCCGTATCTGCAATCGCAGGTGAAAGATTTCGGCCTGCCGGAGTTCTTCGACCATCTGGTGCCACGGGTGGAACTTACCTCGAGCGTCCCAACCAGCGGGTTGGTGATGCCGTCGCCGACGACGTTTTTGGCGGGTAAAACCCTTGGCAAACCACTCATCGAGTGGTGATCCGAATGGTCACTTCCATGCGGTGGATCCATCTTGTCCTGCCGGCGTCGCTGCTGATGGCATCGCCGGCCTTCGCCCACGCTTTCCTGCAACACGCCAGCCCGCCGGTCGGAAGTGAAGTACCGGTTTCGCCCCTTGCTGTGATCATCACCTACACAGAGGGCGTCGAGCCCGGTTTCAGCACCATCGAGGTCGACAACGCGCAAGGCACGCGC
>WQZL01000229.1 GCA_009780755.1 Promicromonosporaceae bacterium
ACAGGATCATTAGACTTCATACCCCAACACTCAACCACCCCCAGAACTGTCAGAACCAAACCCCACCAAACCGTCAGCGATGTCCTGATACACAACCGTCAGGGAAGTCCTGATACATGACAGCGTTTGCGCATGTGATGCATACTACAAACCAGCGGGGGGGGGGGGCAAATCCATGCCATTGCTGGTTTCGAATTACTCCGGGATTAGGACTAGGGCGCCTAGGGGGGGGATGCGGAGGGAGGCGGAGTGAGAGCGGCCGTGGTGGGGCACCGGCTCGGCGTGAACGGCGCCGAAGTTGCCGACATCCGAACCGCCGTAAGCCTCGGCGTCGGTGTTCAGTACCTCGCGCCACACGCCACCATGAGGCAGCGGCAAGCGGTAGTCATCATGGGGATTGCCCGCGAAGTTAATCACGACCGCCACCGGCTTACCCGAGGCATCTTTACGCAAGAATGCCAGCGTGTTTCGGTCGGCATCGTTCGAGTCAAGCCACTCGAAACCATCCGGGGTGAAATCCTTCTCCCACAGCGCCGGGGTCGCCTTGTACAGCGCGT
The DNA here is from genome assembly GCA_009780755.1 of Promicromonosporaceae bacterium. GTDB lineage: Bacteria > Actinomycetota > Actinomycetes > Actinomycetales > Cellulomonadaceae > Xylanimonas. Next base: position 558 of record WQZL01000229.1, read on the forward strand.
TCAGGTCGCGCACGAGCCGCTGCAACTGCTGATGTGGGGAGTATTCAAGCAGCCACCAGTCCAGGCCGACATTCTCGTTCCATTCGGCGTCCTGCCCGAACTCGCTGCCCATGAACAGCAGCTGTTTGCCCGGATGCGTCCACATGTAGGCCAGGAACGAACGCACGCCCGCCAGCTGCTGCCAGCGGTCGCCCGGCATCTTGCGCAGCAGCGAACCCTTTCCGTGTACTACCTCGTCATGGGAGATGGGCAGGCAGTATTGCTCGGAGAACGCGTAGATCAGCGAGAACGTCAGCTCCCCGTGGTGGTAGCGCCGGTACATCGGGTCGGTTTCGATGTACCGCAGCGAATCGTTCATCCAGCCCATGTTCCATTTGAGACCAAAGCCCAAGCCGCCATGCTCCGTGGGCGCGGTAACGCCAGGGTAGGCGGTGGACTCCTCGGCGATCATCATCACGCCCGGTGAGCGGCGGTAGGCCGTCGCGTTGGCTTCCTGGAGGAACGAGATGGCCTCCAGGTTCTCCCGGCCACCGTACTGGTTGGGGTACCACTCGCCGTCCTTGCGCGAGTAATCCAGGTACAGCATCGAGGCCACGGCATCTACGCGCAGCGCGTCAATGTGGAACTCCTCGAACCAGTAGGTGGCGTTGGCCACCAGGAAGTTACGCACCTCACGGCGACCAAAGTCGAAGATGAGCGTGCCCCAATCTGGGTGTTCGCCGCGGCGTGGGTCCGGATGCTCGTACAGCGCGGTGCCATCGAAGCGGGCCAGGGCAAACTCATCCTTCGGGAAGTGCGCCGGAACCCAGTCAACGATGACGCCGACGCCAGCTTGATGTAGGCAGTCAATCAGGTGACGCAGCTCGTCGGGGTTACCGAAGCGTGAATATGGCGCGTAGTAACCGGTCACCTGGTAGCCCCAGGAGCCGGAGAAGGGGTGGTGGGCCACCGGCATGAACTCCACATGGGTGAAGCCCTGCTCGACGATGTAGTCGGTCAGCTGCGTGGCCAGGTCGCGGTAGCTTAGGCCGGGTCGCCAGGAGCCTAGATGCACCTCATAAATGGAGACCGGGCCGTTGTGCGGGTTGTGATTCGCGCGCCGAGCGAGCCATTCCGCATCGCTCCACTCGTACTTGCTGTGGAACACCACGGACGCGGTGTCCGGCGGGATTTCGGCGTACTTGGCCAGGGGGTCGGCTTTGGCCCGCCAGGTGCCATCGGGGCCGAGAATCTCATACTTATACTTTGAGCCTTCCCCGACGCCGGGTACGAAAATTTCCCACACGCCGGTCGATCCCAGGCAGCGCATCGGGTGAATGGGGGTCCACCGGTTGTGGTCACCGATCAGGCGCACACCGCGCGCGTTGGGCGCCCAGACGGCGAACGCGGTGCCGTGCGCGTCGCCAAGGGGGGAGGGGTAGCACTTTGGGTTGGCGCCGAGCGCAGTCCACAACTCCTCGTGGCGACCCTCACCAATCAGGTGCAGGTCCATTTCGCCCAAGGTGGGCAAGAAGCGATACGGATCGTCAACGGTCGCCACATCGTCGCCGTAGCGGGTACGAACCCGGTAGTCGGGCGCGGCCAATGCCCCGTCATGCCGGGGGGCGGGCAGGACAGCCTGCCAGATGCCGGAAGCCGCATGTTCGGCTGGGTATTGACCATCGGCGGTGACAAACACCACCTCATCGGCCAACGGACGCAGCGCCCGCACCACCGCCCAAGACTCGGCCAACAGGTGTGGGCCGAGTACCGAGTGCGGGTCGTGGGTGTGGCCACCCGCGACAGCGGCAAAGACGCCGTGGTCAACCTCCGGAGTGACGGGGGGTGAGTTGCTGAGCGGGCCGGTGGTCATGGGACAACCTTTCTGCTACCGACGAGAATTTGCTCGACGGCAGCCAGGGGGATGTGCACCCAATGCGGGCGTTGACGGGTTTCGTACACCACTTCGTACAGGGATTTATCTAGGACGAGGGCGTTGAGGATTGCGGAACTCATGTGATCGTTGGGCATGTCCGATGCTTGACGATATGCGGCCAAGAACGCGGCCTGCGCCTCGCCTACCCAGGCAGGATCGGGGCAGTCGCCAACCACGGCGGCGTAGTCGAAGGAGCGCAACATTCCGGCCACATCGCGCAGCGGCAGATCGGGTTGGGTGCGCTCGGCGACGGGCCGCTGTGGTTCGCCCTCGAAGTCGAGTACCTGCCAGCCGTCTGCGCCTAGCAGGGTCTGGCCCAGGTGCAGGTCACCGTGGATGTGCTGGAGGCGAGCTGGCTTCGAGGCGGAGTTGAGGACGTGTTCCAGGTTGTCATACACGTCGAGGATCGCGGCCTCGTGAGGCACAAGAGCCTCGAAGGCGATGTCGATGGCGGCGATGGCGCGCCGACGAAGCAGGCAGCAGAAGTCGGTGACGTTGAGCGCCTCGTTGACGGGCAGCGCCCTGCGCAGCGCGGCGTGCAGCTCGGCAATGGTCGCGCCGAGCGTCGCAGCCAGCTCGGCAAACGATTCCCCGCGCCCCGCGTATTGGCAGGCCAGCTCGAAACCGTCGTGAGCCTCCGGCACCAGGGCCGCGACCATCGCAAGATGGGCCTCCGGCGGGCCAACCGGGGCGAGCGAGACCTC
>WQZL01000230.1 GCA_009780755.1 Promicromonosporaceae bacterium
CGGCACCCGATACCTCGGCATCAACCACCTCAAACAACACCAACTGTCAGCAATGTCCTGACACACCAAACGTCAGCAATGTCCTGACACACAACCGTCAGGGAAGTCCTGAGACATGACATCACATGCGCAAACGCTATGCACTTTTTGCTACCCTCGCTGCCGCCGCTTTACTCGTGTCATCGGCTCCCGCCGCCGCAGCCACTCCGAGTGGCGAGGAGGTGATCGGCCAAGCCGCCAGTGGCACGCTCAGGGTCAACGTCACCGATTCCACCGGTGCCCCCATGCGTGCCGAAGTAATGGTGCTTCCAGCTGACACAGCAAGCGAGAGAGATGCCCGGGTACCCGACTACGGGACTTCGGACACCTTTACCGGCTTGTCTGGCGAGTACATCATCCGAGTAATGCCGCTCGACAGGCCATATGGTCATTATTCTTATTCCCCGCACGCTGACTATGCCCCTGGCGCGGTCACCGCCGCGGGCACGTTGACTCGGGAGGTTACCGACACCAAGGTCTTTACCGTCAACGCTGGCACCACCACCTACGTCAACGTGCAACCGGTTCGGGCAACTACCTTCATTTCGGGGACGGTTACCTACAGCGGCGTAAAGAGTGGAAGCGTGAGCTTAAACTTCATGGACCAAGGTGGCTTCGGTCATCTCAGTCACTCGTTAAGAGGCGCCGGTGATCGCTTCCGCCGCCCCGTACAACCCGGATCAGTCTTCCGCATTCATGTGTCGGGCGGCAACGTCACGGGGTCTCTGGTCTACGAGTGCACCATTGTCCATCGGCCCGCAGATGTTGGGCAAGACTGGCATGACGCTAACCCAGGACGGGAATTCCGGGTTGGTGATACTAGCCTCGGTGGGGTTGACATCAACCTCTCTCCTGGCGGGTGCTGGAGCGCACCAGGTGCCGCCACGTTCAGCGACGTTCCCCTTGACGGAGACTTCTTCCGCGAGGTCGAGTGGTTGGCCTCCTCTGGCATCACCACGGGTTGGGACATGGGAACCCATCAGGAATTTCGCCCCACCGATAGCATCGAACGCCAGGCTATGGCTGCCTTCCTGTACCGAGGTCTTTACTTTCCTTTGTTCCCCGTGGATCAGCCGGTACCAACCTTCAGCGATAAGTCGATTGATGGAGACTTCTTCCAGGAGGTCGAATGGTTATCGCGCTCCGGCATCAGCACGGGCTGGGACCTGGGTACCCATCGAGAGTTCCGCCCCGGCACAAATATTGAGCGCCAAGCAATGGCCGCCTTCCTCTACCGCGCATCCGGCTCACCGCCCTTCACCCCACCCGCCACTGCTACCTTCCAAGATGTGCCCGTAGGCGCCGCATTCTTCCGCGAGATCGAGTGGTTGGCCTCTACCGGCATCACCACGGGCTGGGATATGGGCACCCATCGAGAGTTCCGCCCCGCCGCCAACGTCGAGCGCCAGGCTATGGCCGCCTTCCTCTACCGCGCCTTTGCTGGTGGCCACCTGTAGCCACAGCGTGGGGTGCGGAGACTCTGCCTGGTCGAGTCGATGGACATCCCAGACCCACCTACTCTTGATGGATAACTTGAGTTATTATAAGTGCAGTTATCCATTAGTGAAGGGGGAGGTCATGCTCATCCAGAAGCCGAGCCACATGTTCGACCGTGACTTCGAGTGGGGCGAACTAAGCAGGTTTGTTGGTAACCCGGCCGAGCGGGCCACCCTGGGCATCGTCTCGGGACGCAGGCGGCAAGGCAAAACCTTCCTGCTCGATGCGCTAACCAGGCAGACAGGCGGATTCCTGTTCACCGCTACCGAATCAACCGAGGCGGACTCCCTGCGGCAGTTCGGCCAAGCACTCTCCGCTCACCTCGGCGAACCAACGCCATTCCGGTTCGCTGACTGGGTTGAGGCGATCACTCGACTGATGCAGATTGCCGCCGAAGGGCCGCTGCCTGTGGTAATCGACGAGTTTCCCTACCTGGCCAAAGCCTCTCCCGCGCTCCCTTCGATAATCCAGCGAGCGCTCGACCCGACCGCCCAGGACACAAACTCCCCAATTCGACTGCTGCTCTGCGGCTCGGCCATGTCATTCATGGGCGGGCTACTCGCCGGAAACGCCCCCCTGCGCGGACGAGCCGGGCTGGAACTGCTGGTACCCACTCTCGACTTCCGGTTGGCTAGAGAGTTCTGGGAGATTTCCGATCTGCGGACCGCCGCCCTGGTCAATGCCGTCGTTGGCGGCACCCCCGCTTACCGCCGCGAGTTTGTCGCCGATGACGCACCAACTGGGTCGAGCGATTTCGAGCCTTGGCTCACCCGGACGGTACTCAACCCAGCCAGCCCCTTGTTCCGTGAGGCTCGCTACCTGTTAACGGAGGAGACCAGCGGACGAGATGCCGCGCCGTATCACGCCGTGCTGGCTGCCATCACTGATGGGAACACGCGACGTAGCGGTATTGCCTCGTATCTGGGGCGGAAATCGACCGATTTGGCGCACCCGCTATCCGTGCTGGTCGATGCCGGGTTGATTAGCCACGAGGTTGATGCGTTCCGCAGCAACCGAAGTAACTACCGCATCACTGAACCGCTACTCACCTTCTATCACGCCGTCATGCGCCCGGCCTGGGGTGATCTCGAACGACCCGGACGAGCAGGCCATGTTTGGCCCAGGATGCGGCACACATTTGAGAGTAAGGTAGTTGGTCCGCACTTCGAGAGCATGTGCCGCCAATGGCTTCGCTGGCACGCTGATGATGAGATTCTCGGCGAGATACGTCCCGCATCGGTTGCGAGCGGCACGGTTGCCGATCCTGATGCCCGAACAACTCACGAGCTTGATCTAGTGGTGCATGGCCGCACGGAGGATGGCGGACGTCGCCTGCTCGCCATCGGGGAAGCGAAATGGAGTGAACCCCTTGGGGTTGGGCATCTTGAACGGCTCAGACACATAAAACGACTGTTAGTAGCCAAGTGCGAGCCTGGCGCCGATTCCGCCAGATTGCTACTGTGCAGCGGATCCGACTTCAGCGAAACCCTGCAACAAGCCCAGGCAAGCGAATCGGACATCGCCCTGGTTGACCTGAATCACCTCTACGGGTAGGTAGTGGTGGTTTCGACAGGCTCGACCATCGGGCTATGCCTACGGCCGGTTGAGGTTTGCGTCGCTTAGGTGACCGC
>WQZL01000231.1 GCA_009780755.1 Promicromonosporaceae bacterium
GCGAGCTGGCAGCGCCCAGCCACAGACGGCCTGGAGGCCGAAGCCGCCGCCGCAACCGTGGCTCGCCTCGGTATCGACCCGAACCGCCGCGCCGCCGTCTTCGTGGGCCGCATCACCCGGCAAAAGGGTCTGCCCTACCTGCTGCGCGCCGCCGAGGCTCTGCCAGATGACGTGCAACTTATCCTCTGCGCGGGCGCCCCCGACACCCCGGAAATCATGGCCGAGGTGCGCACCCTGGTGGCCGCGCTACGAGCCAAGCGTGGCGGCACCGACGTGAACAAGGGCATTATCTGGATCGAGGAAATGCTGCCGCGCCGCGAACTCATCGCGGTGCTTGCCGCCGCGACCGTGTTCCTGTGTCCCTCCATCTACGAGCCACTCGGCATCGTGAACCTAGAGGCGATGGCCGTAGGGCTGCCCGTGGTGGCCTCGGCCACCGGTGGCATCCCCGAGGTGGTGGACGACGGCGTGACCGGCGTGCTGGTGCCCATCGAACAGATGCAAGATGGCACGGGCACGCCACTCGACCCCGAGGGATTCATCGCAGACGTGTCGGCGGCAATGCTGCGCGTGCTAAACGATCCAACCCGCGCCGCCAAAATGGGTGCCGCCGGACGCAGGCGAGCCGAGGAACACTTCGCCTGGACCGCCATCGCTGAGCGCACGCTAGAGGTCTACCATCAGGTACTCGTGGCGTAACGCACAGGTCAAAGCCGACGCGGAACACCCGCAGAGTTATTCGCAATTTGTTGTAGCATCCCAACAAACGTGCGCGCTCTCGCGCGACAAGCTTGCTTAGTGCATCTTACGGGTTTTTCGTTGTAACTTCGCCCTTTTGTGGCTAGTGAGTGTTCGATGATCGAAGCGATGGGATGGGAGTCGATTGTGCATAGTCTCCGATCAGCTTCGCAAAACGGGCGATAGCGTTTCTGCTTGTTCCAGTCTGGCCCTAGATGGGGGCCAGGCGCCAACAGGAAAGAGAAACCCGTGTCTATCGCGACCAAACCCGCCGCTTCTGCCAAGCCTGTCGCCGCCCTCACGTGGGCAGTTGGCCTTGGCGCCCTGCTGATCGCCGCGCTCCTGTTTCTGCCCGCCGTGACCGTCGTCACGGAGAGCCGTAGCTTCCTTGACGGCGAGTTCTCCGACTGGGGTCTTGTGCTTATCCCCGCAGCGCTGACCGTCATCCTGGTTGCCGCCGCCCACCTCCTGCGCAGCAAGCCGCTGAACCTCGCCGCGGCTGCGGTAGGCATCCTCACCGGTATCGCGGGCGTTGTCGCCTTCTTCCGCGTTCTGAGTACCGACGCCGTTCAGGGCGCTCAGGCCGCAGGCTTTGAGGTATCCCGAGGCATCGGAGCCTGGCTGATGATCGTACTCGGCGCGGTGACCTTCGCCCTCTCTGCCCATGCCCTGCTAGCTCAACGCAAGCAGGTCTGACCCCAAAGCGCCTCCAGAGTCCGCCTGCCCTCGTCCAACGCCCCGTCAGGGTGTCGGACGAGGGCAGCGGCGTTTACCGCCCGACCCTTGCCAGCAGCTAAACCTGCCGAAGCCGCGTCGCACAACAATTCTCGGGTTGTCTTTGTGTGCACCCTACAGGTTGCCGGTTGACGGGTTCGCCACGGGCAAGCGCGGCGAGTTGCTATCTGGGCTGATGAGGCGATGCTTTTGCCTACGGCGACACCGGCGCTGCTTAGTGCGCTCGACGTTAGCGAGCCTCAGACCTAGTGGGCAACCGCCAAAAGCGTGCGATAGCGTATCTCCGCCATCGCCCGCCTCACCCGAGGTAGGACAACCGAGCCTGAGATAAGGAATAGCCGTGCCTTTGACAACCAAGTTCGCCCCGCGAGACGAGACTGCCAAGAGCGCTACCGCTCAGCGGTCTACCCCCACGGAAAACCGCCTCCAGTGGGCAGTTGCCATCGGTGTGTTGCTGGTTGCCGCCTCCCTGCTGCTGCCCGCAGCCATCGTGGATCACGGGGGCCGGTCAGTGAGTACGTCCTTTACCGACGGCGGCTTTGCGGAGTGGGGCGTTGTGCTGATGTCGGCGGCGGCAACCATCGTTGCCGTGGCTTGCGCCCACCGGTTCCGCGGCCAGATGTCGCAGTTGGCCGCCGCTGGCTGGGGAATTGCCCTTGGCGTCGCCGCCGTGATCGTGGCTTTCCGGGTGATGTTCACCGACACGGCGGTTGGGGCGCAGGAGATGGGCCTGATGGTGAGTCGTGGCCCCGGCGCCTGGGCGATGATCGTAGTGGGCGCACTTGTGGCCATTGCCTCCATCGGCTGGCTGCGCATTGGAGCCAAGGCCATTAGCGCGACAGAGTAACCGAGGTACCTGGCGACGCCGCGTTAACTTTGCGCCTAACTGTAGGTTGACGGCGCTGGCGTCCGATACCCTGTAGTCCTGACCGACGAAGGAGCCGGAAATGGACTGGTTATGGTGGATAGGCGCGGCGTTATCGCTGGGTCTGATCGAGGTTTTCGTGCTGGATCCGGTGATCTTCATGTTCATCGGCGGGGCATTGGCTGGCGCGCTGGCCGCCGCTCTCGGCGCGCCCATCTGGTTACAGGTGGTGGTGGCCGTCGTAACCACCCTGGTGTTGTTGGCCACTGCCTGGCCCTGGGCCAAGCGTCAGCTCAAAAAGCGCGTACCCCTGCAAGCCACCAATGCCGACGCTCAGGTGGGCCGCACCGCAGTAGTGGTGGCCGAGGTGAGCGCGGCAGGCGGGCGCATCAAGCTCACGGGTGAGGTCTGGACCGCCCGGCTCGATGACGACGCCCCAGCCGAGCCGCTGCCCGTCGGCACCAAGGTGACGGTGCGGCGCATCGATGGGGCCACCGCCGTAGTCGAACAACTCCCAAGCACTACCTGCGACGCGCCGCGTAGCAGCGACTGACCCACCGAAGGGGAAGACCTTGAACCTCGCCGTAAACACAAACAACATCGAACCCGGCACCATCGTGCTGTGGGTGGTGCTGGCGATCCTGATTATCTTCGTGATAACCGCCGTCGTTCGCGCCGTGCGCATCGTGCCACAAGCATCGAACCTGATCGTCGAACGCCTGGGCCGCTACTCGCGCACCCTAGAACCCGGCCTACACCTGCTGGTGCCATTCATCGACCGCGTGCGCGC
>WQZL01000232.1 GCA_009780755.1 Promicromonosporaceae bacterium
ACTTGTGATGGCAACACCAATACGGAAACCAAACCAGGCCGCCGCGTGCTGATTACGGGCGCCTCGTCGGGGATCGGAGCGGCGGCTGCGCGGCGGCTGGCCGCCGATGGGTGGCAGGTGGTCGCGGCAGCTCGACGTGGGGAGCGGCTGGCAACGCTGGCCACCGAGGTGCCGGGCGTTGAACCGTTTGTTTGCGATGTGACGTGCGAAGAGTCCGTTGCGGCGCTGACCGAACACCTAGCGGCGACCGGTGGGTTGGATGCCGTGGTGAATAACGCCGGAGGAGCGCTCGGCCTTGATCGGGTGGAAAGCTCCGACCCCGAGGGCTGGCAGCGCATGTATGACCTGAACGTACTCGGCGCGCTCCGCATCACCAAGGCCGTGCTGCCGCTGCTACGAGCCTCGGCCACAAAAACCGGCGGCAGCAGTCTCGTCTACATCACGTCTACAGCAGCGCTGGCCACCTATGAAGGCGGCGCCGGATACACCGCGGCCAAGCATGGGGAGCGGATGCTGGCCACCACGCTGCGCTGGGAGTTAGCGGGCGAACCGCTGCGGGTAATCCAGATCGCGCCGGGGGCCGTGGCGACGGAAGAGTTCTCGCTAAACCGCTTTGCTGGTGACGAGACGCGGGCCGCCGCCGTTTACGAGGGATACCAGCCGCTGGTGGCTACGGATGTGGCCGAGGCCATAGCCTGGACGCTTTCACTTGCGCCACACGTGAGCATTGACGACCTGACCATCCGCCCCCGCGCGCAGGCCAATAACTGGAAAACTGTCAAGACTGGGGTGTGAGCGGTAGAGTCAAGCCATGAACATCCGCCGGGATTCTGTCACCACCACCACGCTATATGGCGAGCGGGTGGTGCTTCGCCCCATCGAACATGATGATGCCCCCGTGCTAAACGCAATCGTCGCTACCCCTGAAGTATCCCGCTGGTGGGACACGGACTTCACGGTAGATATCGGCGAGGCGTTCACCATCCTGGTTGACGGGGAGATCGTCGGTTGGATTGGTTGGCATGAGGAAAACGATCCCGATTATCGCCACGGCGGCCTAGACGTGTTCCTGGCTCCCGAGTTTCAGGGGCAAGGTCTGGGCCGAGAAGCGCTGATCCTGGCTGCGCGGTGGATGATTGAGGAGCGCGGCCACCACCGCCTAACCATCGACCCGGCGGCGGCCAACACGCACGCCATCGCCGTCTATGAGTCAATCGGCTTCCGTCCGGTGGGCGTGATGCGCTGTTACGAGCGCGAGGCCGATGGAACATGGCACGACGGGCTGTTGATGGATCTGCTGGCCGAGGAGCTGGCCAGCAGCTAACCGCGCGCCTCAAATTCCGCTTGGGTGTGGCTGCCCGCGATCAGCGTGAGAATGTTGAGGCAGGCGGCGTCGATCTGCTCGGGGGTGACCAGCCCGGCGGCGATATCCGCCGTCAACATCTTTCGATAGACCCGCCCACCGGGCATGATTAGGTCGTTTCCGGCGGCGACGGCAAGGCCGTTGCTAGCTAGCCCCTTGCCGGTGGCGAGCCAATCCGTCATCACCACGCCGGTGAAGCCCCATTCGTTTCGTAAAGCCTTAGTACACAGATCGTGGCTGTTGGGGGTATACACGCCATTGAGCAGGTTGTACGACGTCATCACGGACTTTGCGCCGCCGCGTCGCACGGCAGTGGCGAAGGCCCGCAGGTAGATTTCCCGCAACGTGCGTTCGGTCATCACCGAGTCGGAGTGGTTGCGTTGCTGTTCTTGATTGTTTGCCGCGAAATGCTTGACCGTGACATAACACCCGTCATGGGCCTGGACGCCTTTGGTGACGGCGGCGGCCATTGCTCCGGTGAGCAGCGGGTCTTCCGAGTAATACTCGTAGTTGCGTCCACACAGCGGGTTACGCTGGATGTTGATGCCCGGAGCCAGCCAGAACGTTGCCCCGTATTCAATCATCTCGATGCCGACGGCATCGCCGATGCGGCGCAACAGGTCGGTATTCCAGGTCTGGGCCTGGGCGGTGCCAACGGGGAAGGCCGTGCCAAACTGGTACCGCGGTTCACCCTGCTCCGGACGTCCAAGCATGATCTTGCTCGCCGGGAAGGGCAGATGGTTTAGCACCTCCATCATGGGCGTGATCGGCTTTATCGCCCCGAGACGAGTCACCACCGAGTCGCGTTGCAGCCTCACTCCGGCTGGGCCATCGCAGAGCGCAACGTTTACGATTCCCTTGTCGAGCAGGTCGGCAGTGGTGACGGCGGCGGCACCTGGCACGGTAAAGGCCCCCTTGGCGAAGAAGCCGGTGCCCAACAGCACGCTCACCTTCTCGTCATCGGTAAGCGAATCCAGCCAGGCTTGCACCTTGGGGCTAGGCTCCGGTGTAGATGTAGTGTAGACGTGCTGGATAGTGGTGATGGCGGCAGGATCGATGAGCAGTCGCGGCAGATGTTCGAGGAGGGGTGTTGCCGCTGGCTCGACTGCGACTGGTGGGGCCATCTCACCCACTGCTACCTTGGGGCTACAGATCGGCTGGCACTGTTCTACGACCACCAGGGAGTCGAGCGTGAGCGTCGCTACCGGTTCGGTGCGACGAGAGGAATGCCCAAGGCGCAGCAGGTAGTCGCCGGACTCCAGCAGCCAGTGCGAGTGGCCCTCGTGATAACCGGCCAGGTCGGTCAGGTTGAAGGTGAGTGCAAGTTCCTCGGATTCGCCGGGCATCAAGACCCGCGTCTTGGCGAATGCCGCCAGGTGTTGATACTCGCGGGCCAACTCGCCCGATGGGCAGGAGACGTAGAGCTGGGCCACCTTTTTGCCGGAATGAACTATCCCGATGTTCTTCACGCGGGCGGTCACCGTTACGGTGGTGCCAACAATTTGGGTATTGATGGCCTCAATTAAGAAATCGGGGTAGGTCAACCCATGCCCGAATTCGTAGCGGGGGTCCACAGCGAAAGAGTCAAAGTAACGGTAGCCAACATAGATGCCCTCCCGGTAGAACTCTCGATCGATCTCACCCTTCAGATAGGAATACTCACGGGCATGGGGCAGATCGTCGTATTGCTTGGCCCAGGTAGAAGTGAGGCAGCCCGAAGGCGAAACCGCGCCGGTAAGCACGTCG
>WQZL01000233.1 GCA_009780755.1 Promicromonosporaceae bacterium
CGATGAGTACCAACATCCCAACCAGTGGTGATCCCAGTCTCAGCCAACCACTCAATGTAACAATGGAACTGCGAACCAACCACCACATCCGTAAACGTAGCCGCAGTCGGACACTCCCAATCACCATGCACCGGAGGACTCGGCGTAGGAGTAGGCGTAGGGGTAGGTGTCGGCGTGGGAGTGGGCGTCGGTTGAACAACCTGGTCCGCCTCAAACACCGCAGTCACCGTAACCGCAGCATCCGGCATTACAAACGTGGCTGGGCTAACCGTGGCCGAGCCAACACTCCAGGTCACAGCCGGAGTGACATCCCAACGCACGAAACGCTGACCAGCAGCAGGCGTAGCCGTCAACACCACGCTGGTACCCGCAACCGCAGAAGTTGCTGAGGCAGTAGCCGAACCACCAACCAAAGGAATAACCGTGACTGCGTGCGGCGTCGGAGTCGGCTCGAATACCGGAGTAACTGTCACCGGAGCAGTCGGCATCGCAAACGTTGCCGGGTTAGTTGTAGCTGAGCTATCAAGCCAGGTCACAGCCGGGCTGATTTCCCAGCCAACAAAGTCGTAACCTGCGGCCGGGTAGGCCGTTAGCTCCACGGGGGTGCCCGGGCGAGCGATTGTGACCGAGGCCGAGGCCGTGCCGCCGGCTACGTTTGTTGCGACATCGATCTCGTTCGGGATGAGGCCGCATGGGTCCACGCAGGGCGGGTCAACGTCAACGCTGACCACCTGCTGGATGACGCCCCAACTGGCGGTGGAGTTCCAGCCCTCGGTGGTGGGGTTGGCCCAGGTCCACACGGCGGTGCGCTGGTTAGCCGGAGCGGTGGCGTCGTTGATCTGCACGTCGAAGCCGTGGAAGCCATCGACCAGCGATAGGCGCGAGTCCGGCGAGCCGTGTTCGTTCCAGAACCACAGGCCAACCTCAACTTCGATGATGTAGCCAACGTCGGTGTGCATGACATGCACCTGGTGGATGCGCGCCCGCTGACGGGCGGTGTCGCCAGAGCCGAAGGTCACGCCGTCGGGCAGGGGCAGGCCGCTGTCCACGATCCAGGAAACCTCGGTGGCCTCGAAGCGTAGCTGCGCGTCTTCCCAGGCACGGTATGAGCCGTTCTTGGCGTTGCCGAGGTCGAGGAACAACTCGATGCCGTCCCGCTCCCAGGGGTTGGAGTGCAACACGTTCAGATCGGGGTCAACAACCTCGACCCGTAGGAACATGGTGTCCACGTAGGCGCCAGGCAGACCCTGCAGGACCCGCTGATGCTCCTGGTAGCGGGCGGCGGGGAACCACAGCGCTGCCGCAGAACCGCGAGCGCCGGTGCCAGCCGGGGCGCTGCCCTGTTGGCGAATGTCGGTGCAGAACCACTGGGCGTCGTTCCACACATCGTCTCGCTCTATGTCACCGAGTGCGGGCAGACGCGGAGCCTGCGCCATGAACGTCAATGAGAGGTCTTCCATGAAGGTCAGGGTGCCTAGCGATCCTGAACCCGGAGTGTTCCAGCCACCGATCACGTCGGAGCCGTCGAGTACCCGCAGGTCGAAGTAGGCGCTGGTACCCCGGACGATGTCCGATGGAATGTGCACGATGGCCTGCCAGGTATCGGCGCCAACCTCGACGCGAGCAGTTGCGTTGCCGGTAACGGAGCCGTCGCGGCCCACAATCACCGTCACGTCACGGTAGACCAACTCGATCGCGTCGGCGTCGTCCGTGATGGTGGCGAAGACGGCGAGGTCTCCTGCGCCGTGGCGAGCGATGAATTCACCCGTACCGGCGGTCAGCACCAGCGAGGGCACCGAACCCCAGTCGGTGGAGTCGAAGCCGGCTGCTGCGGAGGTGGGTGCGCCGCCGAACACGTTGGCGGCCAGCACCAGCGGGTCAAGTCGGTCGGCCCGGCCAGCGGCGCCCCAGAAGGCGGGCTTGGCGTTCAGTTGCGCGTTGAACAGCAGCGGGGCGCGGTCGCCTCGCCAGGAACGTCCATCGTGCAGGCCCCACACCGTCACGTAAGCCAGGTCGCCGGGGTGAGCGGCGTTGAACTCACGGAAGATGTTGAACGTCTCGTAGAAGTACCAGCCCTGCTCGATCAGGCGCGCGCGGGTTACGTTCGCGTCCGGGAGTGTGACATCCAGCTCGGTGACGGCGGTCAGCAGCCGCGGGAAACTGTCCGCCTCAAGGCGGTCGTTCATCTCGGCGGTGTAGTTCAGGGCGTCGCGCATGTTACCCGCGTTTAGGTGCAGCGAGACGTGGAACTGGTGGGCCATGCCGTCAATCGGGATGCCCCGGCGAACCATGTCCTCCGAGCGGGCGATCAGTCGCATGAGCTTGCCGTGGTTTTGCTCGGTGTTGTAGTCGTTGATCCACAGCAGGATGCGGTCTGCGTCGCCAACGGGCAACGGGTTGGATGCGTCTTGGCTGCCCTCGTGGAATAGGCCGTTGATGTACCGGTCGGCCACCTCAAAGGCGATATCAATGAAGTCCGGGCCGATAATCTGCGCCCAGTTGGATTGCCGCAGGCCGTCCGGGTCGGCCGGGGAGTTGCCGATTACCTCGTTGACAACCTCCCAGGAGGTAAACGGGTTGGTGGCCGAACCGAATAGGCCCCACTCATGGGTGATGGAGTACGCAATGTTGTAGATGTGGTTCTCCATGCGGCGGATCAGCTCGGCGCGGTCAACCAGGGCGGTTGAGGCGCCCGGCTCTTGGAAGAACCAGGCCGGAATCTGCGAGTGCCACACCAGGACGTGGCCGAACATGCCCAGATCGTTGTCATAGGCGAAGTCCATAGCCGTGACGGTCTGCGGGTGGATGCGGAAGTTGCCACCGGGGTTGGCGGTGGCCCAGACGATGCCCTGACCGGTGCGGTGGGCGGTCGGTGAGCCGGAAATGCGCTCGAAGTCCCAGGCGCCGCCGACGAACCAGGCGTCGGGCTTCATGTGGTTTTCCATCGTGATGGAGTTGAAGTGCTGAACAACGAGATCGCCGGAGTCGCCGGTGGTCTCGCGCTGGTCGATTGCTACGCCCAGCGGAATGCCGTCCATCGTCTCGAACAGGCGGAAGTCGATCACATCGTGGTCGATGACCGGGACGTAGAACACCAC
>WQZL01000234.1 GCA_009780755.1 Promicromonosporaceae bacterium
GATGGCGGCGTTCTTGTTCCGGGCGGCTGGTTCTCCTGGGTTTACTCCGCCGGCGACTCCGACGTTTTTGGATGTGCCGCGTACCTCTCAGTTCTTTACCGAGATTGAGTGGTTGGCGCAGACGGGTATTACTACGGGTTGGCCTGATGGGACATTCCGGCCGAACAGCCCGGTAGAGCGTCAAGCTATGGCCGCGTTCTTGTACCGCGCGTTCAACAACGGACACCTAGACGACACCCATCTCAACCGTCCCTAACGTCTTTCTGCGCGCAGGGAGCGAAGCGAGCGAAGTCGCAGAACCTAGAGTTAACGATTTCCGCCTGGTCTGGGTTCTGCGACTCGCTTTGCTTCACCCCGCAAGTCTCCTCGCTGCGGTGGCTCGCGGGGACTCTGAAGCCGCTCGGGCGTATGACGGTGGGTGGTTTCGGCATAGTTGCTTCGTTCCTTGCGCAATCACCTGGGATTGATAGGTCGGTAGTTTCCGCTCGATTCGGCACTTTATAGTGCCGAATCGAACAGAAAGTGCCGACCCATCGTTATTGAGGCAGCGAGGCTAGCAAGTCGCGTTCTTCGGCGCCGGTTAGGCCGGAGCCGTTTGCGGTTGGCAGGTGTCGCGCCAGCCCCCAGGCGAGCGTGTCGGCCAGGGTGTCTGCACGATTCAGCGTTCTTGTACCGCGCGTTCAACAACGGCCACCTAGACGACACCCACCTCAACAGGCCATAACCAGCCGCACGCCAACCGCGCCGAACGGGCACTTACCCCGCGTTATGTTTCGCATAAACGTTGCGACCGCCCGTTCGTTAGGCGGTAGTGGGGATTTTGGTTAGGACTTCTAGGAGGGAGCCTTCGATGGTGTGGGAGGCTTGGGCGCGGACAATGGGTTTGGCTTGGTAGGCGATGCCGATGCCGGCGGCGCCGATCATGTCCAGATCGTTCGCGCCATCGCCGACAGCCACCGTGAGTTCCATCGGCACCCCGCAGGCGGCGGCCCACTGTCGCAGAATGCGCTCCTTGGCAGGCCGATCAATCACCTCACCAACCGTGCGGCCGGTGAGTAGATCTGCGTCTACACCTAGTCGGTTGGCCCGTAGCAGCGTCACGCCGTGTTCGGCGGCCAGCGACCCAACGATCTCCTCAAAACCGCCTGAGACCAGGCCAAATGCCCAGCCGCGTCGGTGACACTCCGCTACCAATTCGGCAGCGCCCTCGGAAAGAACCACGGCCCGCCGCACCTCATCCAGCGCGCCTACCGGCACCCCGGCCAGCGTCGCCACCCGCTCCCGCAGGCTCTCGGCAAAATCCAGCTCGCCGCGCATTGCCCGCTCGGTGATCTCGGCCACCTGCTCGCGGGTTCCGGCAAACTCTGCCAGCAGCTCGATCTGCTCTTGGCGGATGAATGTGGAATCGACGTCGGTGACTATCAGCCGCTTGGGGCCAAAACCTCTCACGTGACAATCGTGCCCTTGGGCACCACCGTTAAGCCGGTCTCGGTGACGGTGAAGCCGCGAGCCAGGTCTTCTTCAAGGTCCACACCGATGCGGGCGCGCTCGCCGACGATCACGTTCTTGTCGATCACGGCGCGATGCACCTGCGCGTGGCGATAAATTTGCACATCGTCCATGACGATGGAGTTAGTGACCGTGGACCAGGAGTGCAGATGCACGCCGGGGGAGAGGATCGAACCGGCCACCGTGGCGCCAGAAACCAGCACACCCGGCGACACCACGGAATCCGAGGCGTGACCCAGGCGACCCGGCCCGGCATGAACGAACTTGGCCGGGGGCAGGCCAACATAGCCGGTGTAAACCGGCCACTCCTTGTTATACAGATTGAACTCGGGGGAGACCGCAATCAAATCCTTGTTCGCGTCATAGTAGGCATCCATCGTCCCGACATCACGCCAATAGTCGCGGTCACGGTCGGAGGAACCGGGCACATCGTTGCGTCGGAAGTCGTACACTCCGGCCTGCCCCTGGGCCACGAAGGCGGGGATGATGTCGCCGCCCATGTCATGCTGCGAGGTGGGATCGGCCGCGTCACGGGTAACGGCCTCGACCAGCGCATCGGTGTCGAACACGTAGTTACCCATCGAGGCAAGCACCTCGTGCGGGGCATCCGGCAGCCCCACCGGATCGGTGGGCTTCTCTAGGAACTCCCGAATCTGCGTCGGGTCTTGCGGGTTCACATCGATCACGCCGAACTGGTCAGCCAGCGAGATGTGCTGACGGATCGCGGCCACGGTGGCCTTCGCGCCACTTTCGATGTGCGCGGCCACCATCTGCGAGAAGTCCATGCGGTAAACGTGATCGGCGCCCACCACGACAACAATGTCGGGACGGTCATCCTCGATGATGTTAAGGCACTGGTAGATCGCATCAGCCGACCCGAGATACCAGTGCTTGCCAACTCGCTGCTGGGCCGGCACGGTCGAGACGTGGTTGTCTAGCTGCGCGGACATGCGCCACGTTTTGGCGATGTGCCGGTCTAGGGAGTGTGACTTGTATTGGGTGAGTACGACGACGCGCAGGTACCCGGAGTTGATGATGTTCGACAGCGCGAAGTCGATCAGCCGGTAGATACCACCGAATGGCACGGCGGGCTTAGCGCGGTGGGCGGTCAGCGGCATAAGCCGCTTACCCTCGCCACCAGCGAGGACAATCGCGAGAACTCGTGGGTTTGACGGCATGACCCGACTTTAGTGCCCATTTTGAGGTTTGGGGTAAGCGCGAGCGTGGTTTGGCGCACGCCTGGCGCCGATTGGTGGCCTAACGTTGTCCTGTGACCCAAAACGATGCCCCCTTCCGTCTGAACATTGATCTGCTTACCCGCGAGTTCCCGCCGCACATCTACGGCGGCGCTGGGGTGCATGTCGCCGAGCTATCCGCCGTGCTTAGGCCCCACGCGAACGTGCGGGTGCGCGCCTTCGACGGCCCGCGCGGCGCTAAGGCCGAGGCAGAGGGGATATTCGGCTACGACGTGCCAGAGACGCTGGTGGGGGCAAATCCGGCGCTGGCAACCCTCGGCGTCGATCTGGCGATGGCGAACGATGTGGCCGGGGCCGACCTCGTCCACTCGCACACCTGGTACGCGAAC
>WQZL01000235.1 GCA_009780755.1 Promicromonosporaceae bacterium
CACCGTCCTCGATCCGCGGTGCGTGAGTAGAGCTCACGAGGTGGCAACCCGCATGACCAAACCCGCCGAAAGTCCGGTGAACGCCGCAGATCTGCTGGAGAACTTCGCCCGCCTCAAGCGGGCCGGTTGATGACCCGACGTGTATCGGTGGCTTCCTGTAGGGGCCTGCGATGAAGTTTGTGCTGGCAAGCTATGGGACGCGCGGTGACATCGAGCCGTGCGTCGCCGTCGGCCGTGAGCTCATGCGGCGGGGCCACGATGTGCGTATAGCGGTGCCGCCGGATCTGATCGACTTCGTCGCGGCCGCCGGGCCTCAGGCCGTTCCCTACGGACCGGATCTGCAGAATGTGCTGGACGCGCACCGTGACTTCTGGACGCACTTCTTCCGTAATTTCTGGAAGATTCCGGAGTTGGTCGAGAAGCGGCGCGAAGTGGTCGAACCGTTCCTGCAATGCTGGAAGGACATCGTCGCCACGTTGACCTCGTTGGCGGATGGGGCCGACTTACTCTTTACCGGCGTGAACTTCGAAGACGCGGCGGGCAATGTCGCGGAGTATTACGACATTCCGTTGGCCACGTTGCATCTCTTTCCACTGCGGGCCAATGGTCAGTTCGTGCCGTACCTGCCGGGCCGGCTCGGCAGGTCGGCCATGAAGGCGGGGGAGTGGCTGGCTTGGCAGAACGCGAAAAAGGTCGAGCGTGTACAGCGCGGTGAACTGAAGCTGCCGAAGGCAATAAAGCCCTCGCCGTGGCGGATCACCGAGCGCGGTTCGCTCGAAGTTCAGGCCTACGACGCGGCGTGCTTTCCGGGGCTGGCGGCGGAGTGGGAGAGGTTCGCAACTCGCCGGCCCTTTGTTGGTGCGTTGACACTGGATTTGCCAACCCGTTTCGATGACGAGGTGGCTGCGTGGATCGCCGCGGGTGCGCCAC
Source organism: Promicromonosporaceae bacterium (assembly GCA_009780755.1). Lineage (GTDB taxonomy): Bacteria > Actinomycetota > Actinomycetes > Actinomycetales > Cellulomonadaceae > Xylanimonas. The sequence goes on from WQZL01000235.1 coordinate 931, forward strand.
CGGTCTTCTTCGGATTTGGCAGCCTGCCCGTCGAGTCCGCGGACAAGACACTGGCCATGATCAATGGGGCCTGTGCGCAGTTGGGTGTCAGGGCTCTCGTGTGTTCGGCCGGATCTGACTTTGGCGATGTGGTCGATCCCGAGAACCTCAAAATTGTGAGCGCGATGAACTATTCGGCGGCCTTCCCGAGGTGTCGTGCGGTGGTCCACCACGGCGGCACCGGTACCACGGCGGCCGGCCTGCGTGCCGGTGTCCCCACGCTGATTCTGTCCACGGATTTGGACCAGACACTGTGGGGCAGGCGCGTCAAACAACTCAAAGTGGGTACTGCCAGGCGGTTTTCGGGCACAACGGAGAAGAGCCGGGTGTCAGACCTACGCTCCATCCTCGATCCACAATGCGCGGCCAGAGCCCGGCAGCTCGCCAGCCGCATGACCGAGGCCGCCGAAAGCGTCAAGGCCGCAGCAGATCTTGTGGAGAAGCTGGCGACCGACTACCGCTGTGGCTCCCGCGACTGACCAGATCCGTGGGAGCCTGCGGGGCACGTCGGGGCCACCGCGGGTCCGCAGGTCTTGATCGCTCGAACCCTGATAGCACCTCCGCGATGTGGCACGAAGGTGACGTGTTTGGCCTGCTGCTTTTCATCCGGCGCGGTGGTGGTGCCCAATTCCACGCGTCGCAGAATTTCGCGCAGCACAACACGTATCTCGACCATGGCGAAGGTGGCACCGAGGCAACGGCGGTTGCCGCCGCCAAACGGCAGCCAGGTAGTGGGGCTCAACGTCGTACCGACCATCCGCTCCGGGTCGAACCGTTCCGGGTCGGGATAAACCGCGGAGCTGGCGTGTACAAGGCCGATTGCGGGGTCGACCATGATGCCCGCGGGCAGTTGATAGCCGCCCACCGCTACGGATTCCTTGAGGACCCTGCCCGAGCTGAAGATGACCGGGCGGATCCGTAGGGTCTCTTTCACCACGGCATCGAGGTATTCATCACCGGCGGGATCTCCCTCTGCGCTGGCATCGGCGGCTTCTGCGGCCTTGGCGAGCGCGGCCGGATGGCGGGTCAGTCGTTCCAATACCCAGGACAGCGCCGTTGCGGTGGTCTCGTGTCCCGCGGCGATAGACGTCAAGAGGTGGTCACGTAGTTCTTGATCTGACATGGTGCGGCCGTTGTCGTCGGTGGCGCGGACCAGCATGGCGAGCACATCGGTGCGTCCTGCCAGGTTTGGATCGGCGCGGCGTTCGGCAATCTCGGCGTAAAGCAAGGCGTCGGTCTCCGCCATCCGTCGACCGACTCCTCGCCATGGCCAGTAGCGCCGCAGGTTCGGATTGGTGATTGCCGGGGTCTCCCACGGCTTCATGTACAGCAGACGCGGCACGACCTGACGCAGCGCAGCCAGCCGGGCGGGATCGGATGCGCCGATGACAGTTCGCAGGATCACCTCAAGGGTGATATCGGTTGTGCGGGGAGCAACGGGAAAACTCTCGCCGACCGGCCATTCGGCTATGTTTGCGGCGGCGATGTCGGCCATCTGGGCGGTCTGACGGGCGACGGCATCTCGGTGGAACGCGGGCATCAGCAGACGGCGCTGATCGTGGTGTTCGTCCTCGTCAAGGACGAACAACGAGCTGTCGCCGAGTAGACCGCGGAAGAACCAATGAGCTTCACCGGAATGGAAAACGTGCGGATCGCCCGCGTACACGGTTTTGATGTCGGCGGGGTCGGCAAGGTATACCACCTTGCCCGACAACGGAATACGCAATGTGAACATGTTTCCGTAGCGGCGCTGACAGCCGGCCAGGAAGCGAAGGCCGTAGCTCGCCATCAATATGGACTGGACTGCCAGAGGCAGCGGAGGCCCGGGTGGCAATGCTGTTTTCGCGATTTTGCTCACTATGCGTGATCCTAAGCACTAGACGGTATTCCAGCTCACTTACCGATGGCCCTGACTGTGACTGGCGTGAGTTTGCCTGTCTTGGACGATGACTCGGTCCGGGCCACGACGGCGCCTTTCAACCGTACGAGTGTTCGGCTCGCCGTGCGGGCACTTTCGATGGTTGGGCATGTCAGGCGGAGGGCTCCGGGCCCGAGAATGGACGCCCTTGCCGCCCAAAGAATCTGGTCACGCCCAATACCTTGTCAGGCTTCCGTGA
>WQZL01000236.1 GCA_009780755.1 Promicromonosporaceae bacterium
ACGCTTCGCGTATCGCGGATCTTTCAGCATTCGTGCCATGTTCTGGGGATTGATCACGTCGTAGGCGAAGCGCGTGTCCTGGGCCACCACCCGAAAACGACGATTGAAATCGTCCGATTCAAAGGTGATATCGCCGAGGGCTTTGGTCAGCAGATTCTCGGGGTAGACCTGCAACTGCGGGAGTGATGCCGGCATCGCGATGGCCACCACCGCCGTCCTTTTGACCTCATACTCTTGCTCTGCGGCGACGCGTTCGGCCTTGGAGTACGCCTCGAATGCCAGGAATTGCCTACCGTCGTACTGACCACGCACCACATTGCAGGCCCCAGGAAACGGGACCGCAAAAGATGTGTCCGCATAGCCCACCTGGCGCAGCACGCTGTCGTCCTCGGCGACGAAATGCCAGCCCTGGCCGGCCGCGTGCTGGGCCAGCGGCGAACTCCCCAGGTCTTTCTTTCGGAAGAGCCTGTGGATGAGCAAGCCAAATCCCAGGAGCGGCCATATCACCGCGAAAGCGGCACCAGCGTAGGAGCCGAGCTCGGCCCAGAAACTCATCGCCGGTCCCACGCATAGTCCGGAACGGCGCGCAGAACATCGATCAAGTACCGGGCGTGCGGCTCAACCCACTCAGGCTTCAGCGCCTCCCAGCGCCAGGTGAACAGGTTCGAGTTGTCGAATCGCATCGGCAGCTGGAATCGCCGGTCGGTAAGCATGCGGTGCATCGTCGTGGGATTCAGTACGTCGTAGGCGAACCGGTCGTTGTTGGTGCGGATGTTAAAGCGCCGGTTGAAGTCCTCGGACTCCAGTTTGAGGTCGCCGAGGCCGATTGCGTCCATCAGACCCGACAGTGCACCTTCGGGCGTGACCAGCAGCATGTTCGGTGACGGCGGCGTTCGAATGCAGGTCACCATGGCGGTGTGGGTGACCTCGGAGTTCTCCGATGAGTCACCCGTCCGATAGGTGTAGGTGAAGGACACGAATGGCACACCGTCGATTGCCCCACGAATCACGTCGGTCGCGGCGCGTGCGTGCCCCACACCGAAAGGCGCACGCGCCGAAAGCCGGACCAGACCGGGTTCACTTTCGGCGAAACTCCACCCACGGCTGGAGGCGAATGACCAGAGCCAGGCCGATCGCCGGTGGCGGTTGCGTTGTGCGGTTCTGACCAGCCATATCGCCAGCATCACAAACGCACCGAGAACCGCCACGACCGCGCCCACACCCAGCACGGCCAGCAGTACCACCATCTACTGCGGCGGTGGGTTCAGGCGATCAAATGCCCCACGGATGGTGGGCGCGTTCCGCGCCTGCGGATCGTCGAGTTCGAAGTACTCGGCCTCGGTGAATCCGAACCATCGCGCGACGAGATTGGACGGCACCGTCTGCACCTTGGTGTTGAGCGCGCGCACATTCCCGTTGTAGAACCGCCGGCCCGCGGCAATGCGGTCTTCGGTGTTGGCCAGCTCGTGCTGCAATGCCACGAAGTTCTGGATGGATTGCAGCTGCGGGTAACTCTCGGCGACGGCGAAGAACCGTCCCAACGCGCCGGACAGCTGTTGCTCAGCCTGCGACTGCGCCGCCACCCCTTGATGTGTTGCCGAAGCATCTCGCGCGAAATTCCGGGCCGCGGTTACCTGTTGCAACGTATCGCGTTCGAACTGTGCTGCCGCGCTGGCTGTTTCGATGAGGTTGGGGATGAGATCGTGTCGACGCTGCAGCTCCACGTCGATCTGCTTCCATGCTTCCTGCACCAGATTGCGAATCCTGACAAAGCCGTTGTACGTCGTCAGCAACCACAAACCGATGATCAGGGCAATGAATATCGCGATGACAATCACAATCAGCGCAGGGGCCATTTCCTTCTCCTAATGTTGTTCCCACGCGTACGCGGGGACCGGTTCAAGGGTGTCTATCAAGTACTGCACCTCACCAGAGATTCTTTGTTCATCGAGCTTGCCCCGGTGCCACGTCAACAATCGCCCGTTCTCGAATCTCACAGGCTGTGAATATCTTTCGTCGTTCAGCATCCGTTCCATGGTGCGCGGGTTCAATACGTCGTAGGCGAACCGCTCCGGCGCGGCCTTGACCTTGAACTTCTTGTTGAACTCGTCGGACTCCAACTCCAGATCCGTAAAGCCAACAGCACGAGCCAGTCCCGCGAAGACGCCCTCGGGCTTGATCTCCAGCCGGTACGACGACGGCGGTGTGACGATGCACGTCACCATGAACTCGTAGGTCTGTGTGCTCTGCTGTTCGCCGGAACCGGTGGTCACCTTGTACGAGTACTGGAAGGACACGAAATCATGCCCGCCGATGGTGCCGTTGAAGACGTCCCGGGCGGTGCGGCTGTGCCCCTGCCCGAACGGCTCACCCTCGGATAACCCCAGCAGGCTCCGATCCTCGGGGACATACGTCCAGCCGCACGACCCAGCCCAGGCTGCCAGCTTGGCGATTCGCTTCTTACGCGCCCTGGCCAACAGAAACCCCAGCCCGCCAAAGACCGCCGCGAACAAGAGAAGACCCACCCACATCGGCAGACCGTCAGACACGATTCCCCCTCGCCACCTGTTGCCCCTGCACACATCGTACCGGGACACTGGATGTTGTCCGTTAGCTCGACGAAACCTCCACCCCAGCTCGCCCGGAACGGCAGGATCGACCTATGGAATTCACCCAGTGGCTGCACCGCGCGCTACAGCAGTACCCGGACCGCCCTATCACGATCTACCAGGGCCGGGAACGCACCGTGGAGCAATTCGCCGACCGCGTAGCCCGATTGGCCGCGGGACTTCGGGCCAATGGTGTCCAGCCCGGCGACCGGGTGGGCATACTGTCGCTGAACTCCGACCGCTACGTCGAATACCTCAGTGCGGTGCCGTGGTTGGGTGCCGCACTGAACGCCGTCAACATCCGGTGGAGCCTTGCCGAAATCGGCTACTCGCTACGCGAGTCCGGCACCAGAGTGCTGCTGCTAGATGACGCGTTCAAAGCCGCCGCCGCACCGTTGCGGGCAGCCTGCGCCTGCCTGGACACCATCATCTACTGCGGCGACGGGTCCGTACCCGA
>WQZL01000237.1 GCA_009780755.1 Promicromonosporaceae bacterium
GAGACGATCAGACCCCGCTGGCCCTTGCCGATGGGGGCGACGATGTCGATCACGCGCGGGGTCAGGCGACCGGCGGGCATGTCGGGGCTTTCCAAGCGCAGCCGCTCTTGGGGGTACAGCGGTGTCAGATCGTTGAAGTTCGGGCGGGTACGGGCCTCATCTGGCGTCATGCCGTTGACCGAGTCCAGGCGCACCAGCGCATTGAACTTGACCCGTCCCGAGCTGCCCTGCATCTGGTCGCCGTCGCGCGGGGCGCGGATTGCACCAACCACGGCGTCACCGCGACGCAGACCGGACTTGCGCACCTGGTTCAGCGACACGTATACGTCGTTTGGGCCGGGCAGGTAGCCCGATGTGCGAACGAATGCGTGATCTTTGTTGACGTCCAGAATGCCGGCAATGGGGATTAGAACGTCGTCCTCCCGGACCTCCACATCCTCGCCGCCCACCACATCGATCTGGCCGCGCTGGCGGTTCCGCTTGTTGCGGTTACGGTCGCGACCCCGACGGCGACGCGAATCGGAGCGGTCATCAAAGTCGTCCTCGAACTGACGTTGGCCTTGTTGCCGCTGCTGCCCCTCGGGACGCTGCTGGCCGCCTTGTTGGCGTTGCTTGTCGCCCTGGCGCTGCTGCTTTTCCCGAGGTGCAGCGATAGCGTCGGCCAGTTGGTCTAGGCGGGCGGCCCGATCCTCAGCGGATGCGGCAGCCTTGGGCGTCTCGGCATCGGCGGCTGACTTCACGGCCTCGGCCACTCCGGCGCCTGCCGGGCGTTGGGCGCGACGCGGGGCGCGCTGCCGAGTCGCCGTCTCGTCGCTGGCAGCATCCGCCGTGGGCGCTGGCGCGTCAGCCTTGGCTGCGGCTTCCTTTTTTGCCACGCGCTTGGTAGCGCGCTGCATTTGGATGGCGGCCACAAGGTCAGCCTTGCGCATTTTGGATGTGCCCTTGACTCCCTCTTGAGAGGCGAGCGCCTGCAACTCGGCAAGCTTGAGCGTGTTCAGCGACCCGGTGGGCGCCTGGGTGTTGGTGGTATCTGCCACGAAGGACCTTTTCCCCTTGACTACTTGTCGCCCGGCATCTGCCTGAAGCGTTGGAACCTGCGAGTCAGGAAACCTATGCGGTCACGTCACTGACTGCGGGCTTGCGGCGAACTCAGCCGCTGAAGGCTTGGGCTGCATTACAACGAAAGCCTCTGTGCGAAAAGAACTCTACCACTACCCCGCCATAATCCCGATGCAACCAACGGCCCTGCTTCACGGCAGGCGCACGGATCGGCAGTTTCGCCTCGATTCGGCAGTTTAAAGTGCCGAATCGGCGTAAAACTGCCGACTTGTGTGGCTAGCTGCCGATTCGATGCGCCTGCGCACCGTGTTGGTCGATCTCGGGGCGTAGCGCCCGCCAATGCACCGCATCGCCTGACTGATCGGGATGCAGGCCATCGACCAGATCGATCAGCACCCGGTCAAGGGCAGGCAGACTTTCTCTGGGCGTGAGTACCAGCACCGTCGGCCCGGCCCCCGAAATCATCGCCGCAAATCCAGCCGCCCGAATGGCCTCCATCAGCTCGTGGGAGGAGGCCATCGCCACCGAGCGATAATCCTGATGCAATCGGTCGGCAGTGGCGGCCAACAGCAGCTCCGGACGACGGGCGAGAGCCTCGACCAACAACGCGGATCGGCCGACGTTGAAGGCCGCGTCCGCGTGTGGCACCTGGGCGGGCAGGAGCGCACGTGCCCGGGTGGTGGCGAATCGAGCCTGCGGGATCAGCACGGTGGCGGTGATGGCGGGATCGACCTCTAGGCCAACGGCGCAGGGGCCGGAATCTTCCTGCCAGGCGATGGTGGCCCCGCCCCAGATCGCGGGGGCGGCGTTGTCGGGGTGGCCCTCAAAGTCGGTGGCGATGGCGAGTACCGAACGCGAGTCAAGGCAGTGCGGGTCGGCCAGCAGGGCGCGGGCGGCCACAATGCCAGCCACCGCAGCCGAGGCCGAAGATCCCAGGCCGCGCCCGTGCGGGATCGCGTTGGTGCAGGTCAGGTGCAGTCCGGTGAGCGGTGCGCCGACAATCTCCAGCGTCTGATGCAGGGCGCGGGCCACCAGGTGGGTGTCCCCGCTGGGCAGCTCCCCCGCTCCTTCCCCGTGCACCTCAACCGTTACCTCATCGTTGGCAACCAGGCGCACCTCTACCTCGTCGTAAACGCCTATGGCTAGGCCGAGCGCGTCAAAGCCCGAGCCGACATTACCGCTGGTGGCGGGGACGCGGACAATGACATGGTCTGCTCCGAGTTGCATGTTTCTTCCTACATGTGGTGGTTGGCTACAGGTTCAGCGCTTCGGCGATGGCTGCAACATCAGCGGCTACCTTGGTGGGCTTAACCTCGTCGCCGTCGGGGCTGCGGAGCGCCCACTGCGGGTCTTTGAGGCCGTGCCCGGTGACGGTGATGACGATGCGGGCGTCGGCGGGCACTAACCCGGCCTCGGCGCGGGCCAGCACCCCGGCCACCCCAGCCGCCGACGCTGGCTCCACGAATACGCCAACCTCGGCCGAGAGGATGCGGTGCGCGGCGAGGATTTGCTCATCGGTGACGGCCTCGATCACGCCGCCGCTTTCGTCGCGGGCAGCGATGGCGTACTTCCAGGAAGCGGGATTGCCGATACGGATTGCCGTGGCGATGGTCTCCGGGTTCACCACCACCTGGCCGTGTACAAGCGGCGCGGCCCCGGCGGCCTGGAAGCCCCACATGGCGGGCGCCTTGGTGGCAGGGCCATCCGCCGCGTATTCGACATAGCCCTTGCGGTAAGCGGTGATGTTACCGGCGGCGCCGACGGGCAGCGCGTGAATGTCGGGGGCATCGCCGAGGACATCAACGATTTCAAAAGCAGCCGTCTTCTGACCCTCTATCCGGTCGGGGTTGACGGAGTTGACCAGTTCGACGGGGTGTGTCTCGGCAAGCTTGCGAGCCGCGATCAGGCAGTCGTCGAAGTTGCCATCTACCTGCAACAGCATCGCACCGTGGGCGATGGCCTGCGAGAGCTTACCCATAGCGATCTTGC
>WQZL01000238.1 GCA_009780755.1 Promicromonosporaceae bacterium
ATGGCAACTACGGGTATCACTACCGGTTGGCAGTATGACGGTTACCGGTTGTTCCGTCCCTCGGACAACGTAGAACGTCAAGCGATGGCCGCCTTCCTCTACCGTGCCTTCAATGGTGGTCACTTAGACGACACTCACCTCAACCGCCCGTAACCAACAACACCACCGCACACGGGGTGGTTTTGGTAGGTGACTTCGGCAGTTTGGTTCATTTTCGGTAGTTCGAACTGCCGAAAATGAACCGAACTGCCGAAGTCACAGGGCTTGGTCACGGGATAGGCGGAGAGGGTGGGGCAATCCGGGGTTCCCGGCTTAGTGCCACACTCCCCACAGACGGCTCCCTCTCACCCCGTGGTTGAGCCTGTGTTCGCGGTTTCGTTGCTCAACCACTGGAGGGGCGGCTCAACCACCAGGAGAATCGTCCGTGGAGTCGCCGTGTTTTTGAGCGGGGGTGGGAGTTGTTCAGGGGCTGCTGAAATCTTGGGGTAATTGGTTTCGAGAGAGTAACAGCGCGCCAAAGTTGTCCGCGTCATGCGCCAGTTGAATTAGTTCAACCGTTGACACATATAGGCTCCTGAATTGTGTGCACGGTCCCACGAGTGCACATCGAAGCTGACATGGAAGTTGGTGGGAAACACGTGGGCGAATGGAGAGGGACATGTCACTGAAGACACGACGCTTCCGCCTGGGCACTACCGTGCTCTCGGCGTTTGCGCTGGTTGTTGCTGGACTCGCGCCAGCGGCCGCCGCACCACCGGTACCGCAAGCAGGGGGCATCACGGCTGCCCCAAGAAGCGGCACCGCGGTTACGCTCGATTTTGACTTCGACAAGCACGGGCTGCCGGAGACTATGGATGGCGGGAACATCTTCCACGCCTGGAATATGTCGTTCCGTGAAATCGAGGCGCGTCTGTACGAAATCGGCTCGGCTGGCTTCGGCATCATCCAGACCTCGCCCATCGGCAGGTCGGTAACCCGGTTCCCAGCTGGGCATCATATGAATCACTACCCCGAGACCTGGTGGATGCTGTACCAGCCCACCCACTGGGAGATCGGCAATATGCTCGGCACGGAAGCGGAGTTCCGCTCCATGACCCAGGAAGCGGCCCGCCACGGCATTTTCGTGATTGTTGACGCCATTCCGAACCACATGACCACCGACTGGAACTCGATGGATCCGGCGCTGCGAACGGAGTGGATCACTTGGGAACAAGGCCACCCCGCAGAGTCTCCGTGGCATATTCCAGGCGGCGATTACGACTCCAACATCAGCAACTGGGGCAACCGCCACGAGACCACGCGCCACCGCTTGGTTGGCTTGCTTGACTTGAACACGGCCGATCACCGGATGCAGGAACGGTACTTTGACTTCCTCGCCGAAAAGATCGACGCCGGAGCCTCCGGTTTCCGTTACGACGCGGTGGCGCACATTGAGCTGCCCTGCTCGCACGACCCGGCGAACATCTGCTCCGACTTCTTCCCAAACATGCTGCAATTCGTTGAGGAACACGTCTACGCGACACATGGCATCGAGACCTTCCAGTATGGCGAGTTGTTGCACCGCTTCCACCCGACATACCTGGACGCGCTGCCCAACATGCACCTGACGGCCTGTGGTTACGGTTACCACATCCGCAACAACATCATTCGTAACAACAACCCGCAGCTGGGCGGTTGGAACACCATGTGGGGCAACGGTATCGCCGCTCACCAGGGCTACCGCCTGGTGCCGTGGATCGAGAGCCACGACACCTACGGAAACCAGCACACCTCGCGTTGGATTAACGACGCCCAGACCCGCGTCGGCTGGTCGATCATCGCGGCCCGCGCCGACACCACGCCACTGTTCCTGGTTCGCACCACCAACCCCACCTGGGCGAACAACGGCGCAATGTTCGCGCAGAACCCCGACAACTCGTGGCACAACATCCACGGTCACAGCAACTTCTACCAAGACCCCACCATCGTGGCGGTTAACTGGTTCGCGAACCACTTCCACGGCCAGCCCGAGCGCACCTCCACCCACGGAAACGTGGCACTGATCGAGCGCGGCATGAGTCCGCAGCGCACCTCCGGTGTAACCATGATTAACGCGGGCACTAGCACGGCCACCGTGGACTTCCCAGTAAACATGCCAAACGGCACTCTTGAAGACCAGGTAACCGGCGCCACCTTCACCATCTCGGGTGGGCGCATTACCGGCCCCGCCATCGGCGCCCGTTCCGTAGTTGTACTCTTCGACCCCTATGCCGAACCCACACCGGGCGTTGTTGCCTCCCCAGGCACCTCGACGTTCCGTGAGGCGACCGGCGTTTCGGTGAACCTGAGCGTGTTTAACACCACCGCGCAGACCTTCACCATCACCTTCGAGGGCAACGTGATCGAAGGCCCCACGGCCTTCACCCACGGCCAGCAGATCACGGTTGGGGTAGGCGCCGAGATTGGCGACGAGTTCACCCTTACCCTGTGGGGCACCGACGGTGATACCGACGTCACGGAGGACTTCATCTACACGCGAGTGGGTACGCCCCCGGCGATTCGCATCGAGTTCACCCACCCCTCCTGGGCACAGGTACGCATCTGGGCTTGGTGGCCGGGTGGTGACAACGTGTACGACAACTGGAGTACCGCACCGCTGATGACCCAAGAAACGACCGATGATGGGGTGGAGGTCTGGGTTCACACCTTCGCTCCCGGCGTTGAGGGTCCGCTGAATGTCATGTTCCATAATGGAGCCGGGCAACAGGTCGACGAGGTAATGGTGATGGAAAGCACCCGCATCGATCACCTGGGCAACACGCAGGTGATCGTGCCGCCGATTCGCCCGGCCGTATACGCCACCCCAGGTTTTGCCAACTTTGGCACTACTGCGGGCATCGATGTCACGCTGAACGCGCTGAACACCACTGCACAGTATTGGTCGCTAAGCGGGGACGCCACCGTCGCCCCGACGGCGTTTACCCCCGGTGAGGTAATCACCATCGGGGTCGGCGCCACACCGGGCCAGACCTTCATA
>WQZL01000239.1 GCA_009780755.1 Promicromonosporaceae bacterium
ATTTCCCAGAGCCGGACGGCCCCATCACCGCAACTAATTCGCCAATGGCTATATCCAGATCAATGCCGCGCAGGGCGTGAACGGCAGTCTCACCGTGGCCGTGGATGCGGGAGACTCCGCGCAGGGAGAGCATGGGGCGGGCGTTCATCGGGCACCTGCCTTGGTTTCGTCGACGCGCGAGGTGGAGGCGAGGGCGCTTTGCTCCATCGCCTGCGCTCGTTTCGCACCATCCCCTCCACTCCGCTGGAAACGAGCAGCAGCGGCACGGGTGACAGCGGCTTCGACGTGGTCGAGCCAGCGGGCCTCGGCCTCGGTGGCGAAGATCATCGAGTCGAGTACCAGCGACCAGGCCAGGTCGGTGCCATCCGGGGAGGCGTCACGTTTGAGCAGCGTGTAGTCGCGTAGGGCGCGCATGGTCTCGACGCGTTGCCGCTGAATCACGGTGGCCACATCTACTGGGCAACCATCGGCCTGTACGGTGACGGCAAGGGCCAGCTTGATCGCCAGCTCATCGCGGGCCGGGGCGCCGCGCTCGACGGGACGAGTCCACCACGCGCTGGCCTCGGCCCGCCCGGCCTCGGTGAGACGGAAGCACTCGGGGTCACTGTCCAGAACTGGCTCAATCAACCCGTCGCGCTCCAGGCGCCCCAGCGTGGTGTACGCCTGCCCGATGTTCAGCGGCCAAGTGCCGCCCGTACGCGCCTCGAACTCGGCGCGCAGCTGATAGCCGTGCATCGGCCGCTCCGAGAGAAGGGCCAAAAACCCCTGCCTAACCGACATCGCCCTAACCTCCAACATTACCGAGTAACTACACCTGTCAACCCTCATACTTACCCAGTAACTACCACTTGTCAACCCCCGCCCAACTACCCCCAAACGTCGAGGTCGGTCATTTGCGTCGAGATCGGTCGCTCGAGTTACCGATCTCGACGCAAATGACCGACTTCGATGATGAGGCACAAGCGGCAGACGCCGCGAGGGGCCACCGCTTTCGGCGGTGACCCCTCGAAGTTGCTGATGTGTCGCGGTGCTTACTTCTTGCCCGCGAAGGTGACGTACTCGTTGATGGGCTTCACCAGGTACACGTTGTTCGGCAGCTGGTCGCTGGATACGTAGCCGGGGGCCGCGTTAAGCAGCGCCGGGATGCGACCTACCGCATTGGCGCAGGTGAGTTCCACCGTGGCCGGACGGTTGACGTTAATGGTCGTCTCCGGCTCCCCGAAGAACGTCCAGTCATTGCGGTCGAAGTCATCTGCCGCGTATACCTTGCCGATGCACTCGGTCTCCAGCGTGATGCCTTCGGCCGTCTCGGTGATGACGATGGCGCGCATCCCCGTGGGTTCACCCGCCGGTACCGTCATGCCCAGCGTGGCGGAGACCAGATCCTCATCGTGGAAGGTTGGGACACACTTTTGCACCTGAGAGATCGGCGTAAGGCCCATCCGGGCGCACAGCCAGCCGTTCTGGTTCCACATATAGGAGGGCACGATCTCCCCCGAGTCCACCAGCGCCTTTTGCTCATCCGAGCTGAGCGCGTTGTACTTGCCGATCTCCTCGTCGAACTGCTCCTTGGTCAGCCCCGCACCATGACCCTCGGCCAGCGCCATGCCATAGTCCTCGACGTTGTACGAGGAGACGCCCTGAATCTTGGTGATCTTGTGCATCGAACCGGCCAAGGTATCGATGAGCACACCCCAGTACATGTCGGGGTAGCCCGAACCGGACAGGGTGATGCCGTGTTCCTTGGCCAGCTTGTCTAGGCGCTCGGTGTGTAGCGGCGAGGAGTTCCACGGGTAAACGGCCTCTTCGGCGATTGAGATGGCGTTGACCCCGTTGCGGGCGCAGGTGGTGAACATCTCCTCGATGTCCGCGATGGTGCTAAGTGTCGCGACGATGGCGACATCCGGCTTAACCTCCTGCAACAGCGCATCGGCGTCGGCGGCCGAAGTCACGGTGACGCCGATAGGGTCGGCTCCGATAATCTCGCCGATATCCTTGCCGACAACATCGGGGTTGGCGTCAAGCGCGCCGACAATCTCGGCACCATGTTCCAACACATAGCGCATGAAATAGCGGCTCATCTTGCCGCAGCCGTACTGAACTACCTTGAGCTTGCGATCCATTTGGATTTTGCCTTCCTCGTTGAAGATGGTCTCCCGACTACGCGACCAAGGGGTGTGTCGGACGCTGCCGGGGTGTCGGCGTGTGGCCGACCCCCCATTCTTACCAGGCGAACGCGGCGCGATACCGGTAACAGTCGCCTAACGACCGCCTTGCTGGCGTCGCTCGGAGGTTGAGCTTAGAGGCAGGCCGCTCAGCCCGCGATCTCGGCGGCCAACAGCCAGTCAAGTTCCAGGGCTTCCTTCGCCTCGGCCAGCTCCCGCAGCTCCGCATCCCACTTGGCGACGGCTTCGTAGTTGGTGGCGTTCGCTGCGATTTGGTCATGCAGCGCGGCCTCCTCGGCGGTGATTTTCGCGATTCTCTTCTCCAGGCGAGCCACATCCTTACGCGCCTGCCGCACCTCGGCCGCCCCACTACCATTGGTTGAGTCGGCGCTGCTTAGAGCCTGAGTCGAACTCATTGCCGGGCGCGATGGGGTGATTTCGGCAGGCGGGGCCACCGCAGCGGAGCGGAGCGCCAGATATTCGTCCACGCCGCGGGGAAGGTGGCGAAGATGGCCATCGATAATGGCGTACTGCTGGTCGGATACCCGCTCCAGTAGGTAGCGGTCGTGGGAAACCACAATCAGCGTGCCGGGCCAGGAGTCCAGCAGATCCTCCATCGCGGCCAGCATGTCGATATCGACGTCGTTGGTTGGCTCATCAAGGATGAGTACGTTCGGCTCGGCCAGGAGGACAAGCAGCAGTTGGAGCCGCCGCTTTTGCCCGCCGGAAAGCTCCCCGACGCGTGCCGCGAGATGCTCGCGGGCAAAGCCTAAGCGCTCTAAAAGTTGGGCGGGGGTCAGTTCCTTGCCGCCGGTTACGTAGGTGGTCCGGG
>WQZL01000240.1 GCA_009780755.1 Promicromonosporaceae bacterium
GCCGCCTCGGCCCTGGCGCGCGCCTCATCGTCTGGCCCTACGTCCTGTCTGCTGTTTGATGACGTGGTGACCACGGGCGCTACCATCTGTGCCGCCCAGCGGGTGCTGGCAGCCGCCGGGGCGCAAGTGATCGGCGCTTTCGTGCTGGCCGCAACCCCGCCACCAGCGGGCCGGGTAAGAAGGATCGAATGACGCCACGCCGCCAACTATTCGACCTGACCACCCCCGAGCGACTACCTTTAAACCTGTCAGGGCGTCACGCACCGGGCTAATGAGGGCACGGACAAGCAGATACGCTCACGACGAGGCAAAAGGGGGTAACGCCGCAGGCTACGCGGAAGAAGTTCGTAGCATCATGCACTACCAGTTAGGGCGTTCGCTCATCTGCGGACGTCTCACAGAGAAGGAGCTAACGATGGAAATCGTCGTCACCGGCAGGCACACCGAGGTACCGGAGCGATTCCGGACCCACGTTGAAGAAAAACTTGCCAAGGTAACCCAGTTGGCGCCGCTCGCGCAGCGCATCGACGTGGAGGTCACAGAGGAGAAGAACCCCAAGCTGGCCGCCCAACGCGAACGCGTTGAGCTGACCGTGCGAGACAAGGGGCCAGTGATCCGCGCCGAGGCCGCAGCCGACGACCGTTACGGAGCTCTCGACCTGGCCATCGACAAGCTGATCGAGCAGCTGCGACGCAGTCGTGACCGCCGTAAGGATCACCGTCGCACCTACGTGATGGCGCCTATGGAGGCTTTGGCCATACTAGAGGTAAACATGCCGGAGTTGCCGCCGGTGCCCGCGCCCCCCGCTCCGCTGGTGGCCGACGGCGCCGCGATTGAACATCAGCTGGGCGACTCACCGGTGACCATCCGCCAGAAGCTGCACACGGCCGAGCCGATGACCCTCGATGACGCCGTATACGAGATGGAGATGGTCGGCCACGACTTCTACCTATTCATAGATTCCGAATCGTCTCGCCCCTCCGTTGTCTACAAGCGCAAGGGTTGGACCTACGGCGTCGTGCAACTAGACCACACGGTCAACTAGTTCACCGATCCGCTACGGGCCGCCTCTCCACCTGGAGAGGCGGCCCGTTCGGCAATACGCCGCGATATCCGGCACAACGTGGTGTCGAACATCGCGGCAAACTGCCGAAGAGAGCAAGTAAGGACATGCCGGGCGGGGGTGCGTAAGATAGAGCGGGTGTATCGGCACGACGTTTTGTCGTGCCCTCGAACTAACTAGGAGACCTCGTGCCCAAGATTCTCGATAAGGTTCTTCGCTTCGGTGAGGGGCGAACCCTTAAGAAGCTGGGGGGATTAGCCGAGCAGGTAGCCGCCCTGGAACCCAGCTTTGAAGAGATGAGCGACGAGGAGCTGCGCGAGGAAACCGCGCGCTTCCGCGCCCGGCTGGCGGCCGGAGAGACCCTGGACGATCTGCTGCCCGAGGCGTTCGCCACCGTGCGCGAGGCCGCTCGCCGCACGCTGGGCCAACGGCACTTCGACGTGCAGATGATGGGCGGCGCCGCCCTACATCTGGGAAACATCGCCGAAATGAAGACCGGTGAGGGCAAGACCCTGGTCGCCACCACGGCCGCCTACCTTAATGCGCTGGAGGGCAAGGGCGTCCACGTCGTGACCACCAACGACTACCTCGCCAAATACCAAGGCGAGTTGATGGGCCGCGTCTACCGATTCCTTGGCATGACCACCGGCATCATCGTCACCGGCCAGAAGCCACCCGAGCGCCGCGCCCAGTACCAGTGCGACATCACCTACGGCACCAACAACGAGTTCGGCTTCGACTACCTGCGCGACAACATGGCCTGGCAACCCGAAGACCTGGTGCAGCGCGGCCACCACTTCGCCATCGTTGACGAGGTGGACTCTATTCTGATCGACGAGGCCCGTACCCCGCTCATCATCTCCGGTCCCTCCGGGGGCGACGCGAACCGCTGGTACACCGAGTTCTCCGCCGTGGTCAAGCGCATGGTGCCCGACGAGGATTACGAGGTAGACGAGAAGAAGCGCACCATCGGCGTACTCGAACCCGGCATTGCGAAGGTTGAGGACTACCTCGGCATCGACAACCTCTACGAGTCGCTGAACACCCCGCTGATCGGCTTCCTGAACAACGCGATCAAGGCCAAGGAACTGTTCAAGCGCGACAAAGACTACGTCGTGATGAACGGCGAGGTGATGATCGTTGACGAACACACCGGCCGTATGCTCCCCGGCCGCCGCTACAACGAGGGAATGCACCAGGCCATCGAGGCCAAGGAGGGCGTGGAGATCAAGGCCGAGAACCAGACGCTGGCCACGATCACCCTGCAAAACTACTTCCGCCTGTACGCCAAGCTGGCCGGCATGACCGGTACGGCCGACACCGAGGCCGCCGAGTTCAACGGCACCTACAAGATCGGCGTGGTGCCCATCCCCACCAACATGCCGATGATCCGCATCGACCAGGCCGACCTCGTCTACAAGAACGAGGCCGGCAAGTACGCCGCCGTGGTGCAGGACATCGTCGAGCGGCACGCCAAGGGTCAGCCGGTGCTGGTGGGTACCACCTCCGTGGAGAAAAGCGAGTACCTCTCGAAGTTGCTGCGCAAGAAGGGCGTGCCCCACGCCGTGCTTAACGCCAAGGAGCATGAGCGCGAGGCCGCCGTCGTGGCGCTCGCGGGCCGCAAGGGTGCCGTGACCGTTGCCACCAACATGGCCGGTCGAGGCACCGACATCATGCTGGGCGGTAACGCCGAGTTCTTGGCCGTTCAGGAGTTGGCCGAGCGCGGCATTGACGCGGTGGAGAACGCCGAGGAATATGAGGCCGCATGGCCCGAGGTGTTGGCTTCGGCCAAGGCCGCCGTCGCCGCCGAACACGACGAGGTAGTGGGCTTGGGTGGCCTGTACGTGCTGGGCGCCGAGCGTCACGAGTCGCGGCGTATCGACAACC
>WQZL01000241.1 GCA_009780755.1 Promicromonosporaceae bacterium
CGCCCACTGCGCGCCGACGCCCTTGACGAACCGCGCGGCCTCGGGGTCGGCCAACACCCTCGTGACCAGTTCATGGTCGCCGCGTTCCAGCGTGCCGAGGAATACCTCAACGCCGCGAGCGGCCATCTCCGGGCCGAGGTGGCCGATGAAGGCCGCCAGCCCTTCGGGGGTCCAGGTGCAGGAGGGGAAGGGCTGCGGGGAATTGAACTCGTTTTGCGGCATCACCATGTCAATATCGATGCCCAGCTCGCGGTAGGCGTCGATGAATTTACCGAAGTAGCGCGCGTAGGCGGCAAGTACCGGCTCTTCGAGACGGAACATGTCCGTGCCCTCGGCGCCCACCTGGTCTTCGCGCAGGCCGTTCTCCACTTGGTTGTCCACTCGGGGTCGGGCCGCCGCGTAGTGGCCGTTGACCTTCATCCATGATGGCGGACTCCACGGGGAGGCCCAGAGGGTCAGGTTCGGCTGCTGCTCCTGGGCGGCGCGGATGAACGGCACCAGCGTTCCTAGATCGTTGGCGATGGAGAAGTCGCGCAGCTCTAGGTCACCGTCGGTCTCATCGTAGGAATACCAGTCACGAGCGAAATCGTTGGCGGCAATCGGCATCCGGCAGCGCGTGAGGTTTAGGCCGACGCCGGGGGCGAACATCTCGCGCAGCAAACTGCGGCGGGTATCGGCGTCGAGCGCCGTCAGCGCGTCCCAGCCAAGCTCATTGAAGGTGGCGCCGAAGCCCTCGATCTCTTGGCACAGCTCGCCGGTGTTGATGATCGCAGCGGGCATCCGCGTGACCTGCCCGAAGGCGACGGCCTCGTGTTCGCGCCACGGCTGGTGTTCGGTGGTGGAGATCCAACGCACGGTCATGATCTTGCGTCCTTAGCCTCTAGGGAGAAGATGGGAGCTAGCTGGCGTCCACCAGGACCCGCACGTCCCAGGGGCCGAGGTGCAATTCGGAGCCAGCGGCCAGCGGTGTATCGGCGGCGAGCGCATCGGTCAGGGCGCAGGGCACGGTAATGGCGTACTCCGCCCAGCCCCAGTTGTGCACAAACCACGCGCGGCGACCATCGGCCAGCGTGACGGAGGTGACGCGCACAGCAGACGGCAGGTTGGCCCAGGCGGAGACGATGGCGGTTGGCGCGGCCCAACGCAGCAGCGCCTCGGCCAAGCCCTGGTCGGGCACGGTGCCGACCACGGTGATGCGACCGGCGCCGTGGGTGCCGGTGGTGGCGGCTGCCCACTGGCGGTAATGAGGGTGGTCATAGCCGAGCAACACCTCGGCTCCCATCGGTTGCAGGTACTCGCTCCATAGCGTCGCGCTGGCGCCTGCGGGCAGGCCCGGCAGTCCGGTGCCATCTGGCGCGGTGACCGGCACCGGTGTATCGAGGTTGGAGAACTCTTGGTAGGAGACGCCGGCGGCCTCGGCGAGCAGCGCAGGCTTCACCTCGGTGCGGGCGCGCGCCTCATGGTCGGCGAAGGCGGTGCGCGGGCCGATAATCAGGTGACCACCCGCGGCGGCATACGCTGTCAGCCAGCGCAGGTGTTCATCGGTGGCCGTGTATAGGCCGACGGCCACGAGTATGGGCCGCCGCGCGGCGAACTCGGCTGGATCGAGCGCCGGGGAACCATCCACTCCGAAGAGCTGTGCCGGGCGCACGGTGCCCACCTGTAGGCCCGCGTCGAAGGCACCGCGATAGAAGGGCAGGGCCAGGCGGCGGTAGGAGTCGGGGTCGGCACCGAAGGCGGCGCCAGGGTTGGGCAGCGGACCGGTCGCGCCAAAACCCAGCGCCCACTTCGAGTCACTGTCGTAGAGAAAGGCGACATCCGCATCGGGCGTCGCCCCGTTGAACAGAGAACCGACGGCGCGAAACTCCTGGCCCAACCGGGCGATCTCGCGGTAGGCGCGACCGGGTTGCTCGTCATGGGGCAGCACCCCGCCCCAGAAGGTCTCGGTGCCGAACTTGTTGGTGTCCCAGTGCCAGTATTCGATCATGGCCGCCCCGCGCGAAACGAGCGCCCAGGCCGCCTGCCGCCACTGACCATCGTAGGCAGCAAAGTTGATCGAACCGAAGCCAATCGAACCGGCGTTGGTTTCGGTGACCAGGAAGGGTGCCTGCTTGGAGGAGTACATCAGGTCGGCCAGCTGGTAGACCGCCCACGGACCGCGAACGATCCAGCCCGGCGACATTGGCTCGACGTAGGGGTGAGCTAGCGAATCTTGCATGTCGTAGTAGCAGTTGTCGGCGGCCACATCGAGGCGGGCGGCCAGGCGTTCATCCTCGACACCCACCTGATCGATAGAGATGCAGGTGGTGACGAAGTGTTCGGGGTGGGCCTCGCCCAGCTCCTCGCGCACGAGGTCAGCCTGCCAGCCGATGAATTCGGTGACCAGTCCGGCCTGGAAGCGGCGCCAGGCCAGGTCGTATTGCGGCTGCATGTTGCCGTCGGGCGGCCAGAGGTCGGCCCAGGTGGAGAGCTTGTGCGACCAGTAGACCAGCCCCCACTCCTCGTTGAGCCGCTCCACAGTGCCGTAGGTGTGGCGCAAGTGGTCGCAGAAGCGCTGGAAGACACCCCGGTTGTAGAGCAGGCGGATGCCCGGTTCATTGTCCACCTGCCAGCCGATGACGGCCGGGTGGTCGGCGTAGCGGCGGACGATCTTGCGGATGATACGTTCGGCGTAGAACTTAAACGTCGGGTTGGTGAAGTCCACCTCCTGGCGCATCCCCCATAACATCTTGGTGCCGGTGGCCACGTCGCCCGCCACCTCGGGGTAGCGCCGGGGCAGCCATTGGGGCACGGCGTAGGTGGGGGTGCCGATAATCACCTTGATGCCGCGCTGGTGCGCGCCGTCGAGTACCGGCTGGAGCCAGTCGAGGTCGAATCGTCCCTCCTCGGGTTCCCAGGTAGACCAGAC
>WQZL01000242.1 GCA_009780755.1 Promicromonosporaceae bacterium
GTGGGGCGGGCGCTTTGCTAGCGGACCATCGCCCAAGTTGCAGGCACTCTCCCGGTCCACTCATTTCGATTGGGCGCTCGCGTCATACGACATCCGCGGCTCGCAGGCCCACGCCAGGGTGTTGCACCGGGCGGGGCTGCTCACCGATGCTGAACTCGATGCTATGGCTGTCGCTCTCGAAGGGTTGGCCACCGATGTGGCCTCCGGCGCTTTTTGTCCCGCGTTAGAAGACGAAGACTGCCACACCGCCCTAGAGCGCGGCCTGATCGAGCGGGCCGGCCCGGAGCTGGGCGGCAAGCTGCGCGCCGGACGCTCCCGCAACGACCAGATTGCGACGCTGGTACGTCTCTACCTGCGCGATCAGGCTCACATCATCGCCGATCAGCTGCTTGATCTGGTCGATGCGTTGATCGAGCAGGCCCGCGCTGCCGGGGAGGCCGTAATGCCCGGTCGCACCCACCTGCAACATGCCCAGCCCGTGCTGCTGGCCCACCACCTGCTGGCCCACGTCTGGCCACTGCTGCGCGATGTTGATCGCTTCATTGACTGGGATGTGCGTGCCGCCCGTTCGCCCTACGGATCGGGGGCGCTGGCCGGTTCGTCGCTCGGCCTTGATCCCGCCGCAGTCGCCACCGACCTCGGCTTTGATGGTCCGGTGGAAAACTCCATCGATGGAACCGCTGCCCGTGATGTGGTGGCCGAATTCGCATTCATCGCCGCGATGATCGGCGTCGATTTGTCTCGGCTGAGCGAGGAGATAATCATCTGGAACACCAAGGAGTTCGGGTTTGTTCGTTTAGACGACGCCTACTCCACCGGATCGAGCATCATGCCGCAGAAGAAGAATCCAGACATCGCCGAGCTGGCCCGCGGCAAATCGGGTCGCCTGATCGGTTCGCTTGCCGGGTTGTTGAGTACGCTAAAAGCCCTGCCGCTTGCGTACAACCGCGACCTTCAAGAAGACAAAGAACCGGTATTTGACCAGGTGGCGACGCTCACCGTGCTACTTCCGGCATTCACCGGCATGGTATCTACGATGAGCTTTGACTTGAGCAGGATGGCGGGGCTAGCCCCTCAGGGATTCGCCCTTGCCACCGACATAGCCGAGTGGCTGGTGCGGCAGGGCGTACCCTTCCGCATGGCCCACGAGGTGGCCGGGGCAAGCGTCCGAGCCTGCGAGGAGCGCGGCATCGAGTTGTGGGAACTATCCGATGATGATCTCGCAGCAATCAGCGACCACCTCACCCCCGAGGTGCGCACCGTACTCTCGGTCGAGGGATCGGTGGCCTCCCGCAACGCCATCGGTGGCACCGCCCCGGCTCGCGTGGCCGAACAGCTTCTGGCTGCCGTCGAACGCAGTGCGGAGTACCGCTACTGGGCGCAGGGGTAGACTGCGCCAGCGTGACTGACATACTCAGCGAACTGCAATGGCGCGGCCTGGTGGCACAAACCACCGATGAGGCTGCCCTCCGTGCCGCATTGAACGCCGGGCCGGTCACGTATTACGTGGGCTTCGACCCGACGGCATCCTCCCTGCATGTTGGTCACATGGTGCAACTGCTAAACATGCGGCGTTTACAGCAAGCCGGGCACAAACCGCTCGCGCTGGTTGGCGGCGCCACGGGACTGATCGGTGACCCCCGCCCCACAACGGAGCGGTCGATGAACTCGCCCGAGGTGGTTGCGGGTTGGGTAGAGTCGATTCGCAAGCAGATCGAGCCTTTTCTCTCCTTTACGGGGCCGAACGCGGCCGTAATGGTGAACAACCTAGACTGGACCGCGCCGATGAGTGCCATCGACCTGTTGCGTGATATCGGGCGTCACTTCCGTATGGGCACCATGCTCGGCAAGGACATTGTCGCCCGTCGCCTAGCCTCCGATGAAGGGCTGTCGTTTACCGAGTTCAGCTACCAGATTTTGCAAGGCATGGACTACCGCGAACTGCTACGTCGGCACGGCTGTACGCTGCAAATGGGCGGGAACGATCAGTGGGGCAACCTGCTCTCCGGCGTCGAACTAATCCGCAAGACTGAGCAGAAGGCGGTGCACGCGCTGGCCACCACGCTCATCACCAAGACGGACGGCTCCAAGATGGGCAAATCCGAGGGCGGGGCCGTGTGGCTCGACCCAGAGCTGACTAGCCCTTACGCCTTCTACCAGTATTGGCTGAACACAGCCGACGAAGATGCGGTGCACTACTTGCGGGTGTTCACCTTCCGGTCGCGGGAGGAAATTGAAGCCCTCGCCGTCGAGGTTGCCGAGCGCCCTTTTGCTCGCGAGGCGCAGCGGGCCTTGGCCTACGACATCACCTCTCTCGTGCACGGTACTAAGGCGACCGATGCCGTGATCTTCGCCAGCCAGGCATTGTTTGGCCGGGGCGAACTGCGTGAGCTGGACGAGGCGACGCTACGCGGAGCGGTGGGTGAGTTGCCCGCAACCACTGTCTGCGTGGGCACTAGTGTGGTCGACGCTTTGGTGGGTTCCGGGTTGGTGAAGTCAAAGGGGGAGGCCAGACGAGCCATTGCCGAGGGCGGCGCCTACGTGAACAACCTCAAGGTATCCACGGAGGAGCAGGTATTGGCAGTGGACGACCTGCTTCACGGTCGTTTCGCCGTGCTGCGGCGCGGCAAGCGTACGCTGGCTGTGGCCAACGCCACGGCATAATGCCCCTTGAACTGCGGGTTTGCCTTCGGGACTGAGGAGGTGTAGCGTTATCCGTCGCTGCCCACGCCGGATAACTCGCAGAAGCGGGTGATCTCGGGTGGTGCTGGTCGGTTGTTTGAGAACTCGATAGTGTGTTTGTTAGTTAATGCCATTTTATGTTCCTGGCATGGCTGGGTCTGCTGCTTGTTGGTGGTGGGTTTGGTTGTGTTGGGGTTTTGGACAGACGAAA
>WQZL01000243.1 GCA_009780755.1 Promicromonosporaceae bacterium
ACCGCACCCGAGGGCACAAGGAACACGCAATTGCTGCCCTGGCGGATGGCCTGCACAAAGCGGCCATCCCGACACAACAAGTCGCCCTGAGTACGCCACTCCAAATACGGCGGCGTGTTAACCGCTACTACCACCTGCCGAGCCGGGCCAGCCGGGAACGCGACACTGACGTCTAGTCCTACTACGTCGCCCGAGGAGACCACCCCATCGTTGGGGCCATCGTCACCCACCGCGAACCCGTTACCCGTGTGCAGGAAGGTTGCGTCCGCCGTGCCGTGGCCCGTGCCATCAAAGGCGTGGGTGAGCGTCACGGTGGCCCGCGGGTCTGCCACGCCAGAGGCTGCTGCCGGTGTGGCGCCTAGTAGCGGCGCGACAAGAGCGGCAGTCAAAGCACACGCAAGCACACCGTTACGACGACGACGTTGCTTCGTGCCTACTCGAACGAATTTACCGTTCACGGTATTTTTCTCCCCTTGTGACCCGCGCGGGGCGGGCCGTTTGAGTTGTGCTGTCACCCGGTCGAAGGTCACAGTTTGAAACTTTGTCCATTGCCCGGTCGAAGGCAATGAGTGTCAAGCTCGCGCCAACCAACCTCAGGCCAGCCACAACACCCGACAAACCCGCGAAACCACGCACACATCTACGTGCTTTCTGCGGGAAAACCATTCAACAGCAACCAAATGGCGTACAAGCATGGGTTATTTCACAGTCCTCAACCCAGAAAACGCAACAAACAAGACACTCCACGACACAGAAAGTGGCGCAGAATGAGCGAATGTCCGATAAATCCAAATATCCTTCACGCAATATGACCGTAATGCCCAACTCTCAACAGCACACAAAAGCACCATAAAATGATGCGAGATGTGGATATGGTGAAAAGAAAACGAAAGAAACAGACTCCCCAATTCACACAACCCGTAACCATCTGTCATTCGAAGGTGTTTTCGACACGGCCCTGACGGGACTACCCAACCACCCGCTTGGTCAGCCCGGTGGTTAAGCAGGGAGCGCGGTGGTGGTTTCGACAGGCTCAACCACCGAGAAGGCACTCAACCACTGAAGGTCGGTATCGGGGCCTTGTTGGGCAAGGGAGGGGTGGTGGGGTTGGGGTTGGGTTTTAGAATGTGTACGTGAGTGGTGAACCTCCTGTTGGCAATGCGATCTGGACCTGGCCCAATGCCGTTAGCCTGCTTAGGCTGCTGCTGGTGCCGGTGTTTGCCGTGCTGATCTGGCACGAACACGACTGGTGGGCCATCGGAGTGCTCATGTTCTCCGGCTTCACGGACTGGCTAGACGGCTGGCTGGCCCGCCGTCTGAACCAGACCTCAAAGCTGGGGCAGATGCTCGACCCGGCCGCCGACCGTCTCTACATTCTGGTCACGCTAATTGGCCTGGCCTGGCGGGAGATGGTGCCCTGGTGGCTGGTGGCCGTGATCCTTATCCGCGAACTGTTCCTTTCCGTGGTGCTACTAGCCCTGCTCCGTAAGGGATACGGCCCTCTCGAAGTGAACTACGTGGGCAAGGCCGGCACCCTGTGCCTGTTGTACGCCTTCCCGATGCTGCTTGGCTCCTCCCTGGACGGCTGGGTGGGCACCGCCGCCTACGTGGGCGGCTGGGCGTTCTCCTGGTGGGGGATTGGTCTTTATTGGCTCGCCGGAGTTACCTACACGATTCAAGCGTGGAGCCTGCTTCGCGTCGACGGTGACACGGCGGCGACGCCAGCATGAGCGCGCCACCAGGGAAGGAGCGGCGTCGCCTAGATGCCTCTATGACCCTGCTCGTCGAGGTAATGGAGAGTCCCCTAGATGCCGGGTACGCCCAAGAGGCTACCCGGCGTCAGGCGAGGATGGCGGCAGGAGCCACCCGGCGTCGCTCAGCCTGGGCCTGGGGGCTGATCCTGCTAGCAGCGATAGGTGCCGGGCTGACGGTCACCACAGCCGCACGTCAGTTGAGCGTGCCGCAGGAGGGGGGAGCAGCCAGCGCCCGCGACGTCCTAGAACGGCAAATCAGCGAACGGAACGAGGCCGCCACCACCCTGGCGGCGCGAGCCGAAGAACTGGCCGGAGAGATCGAAAACCTCCAACGGGAGGCCCTCGATTATCAGGACACTGGCCTGCTAGACACCATCCAACGAGACACTTTGCGCAATGGCACCCAATCGGTTCAGGGGCCGGGCCTAGTGATCTCGCTAACCGACGGCGTTGCCGGACTTGGTGAAGACCTAGACCCGGACGCGCTCGTCCAAGATCAAGACCTACGTGCGGTAGTCAACACCCTGTGGGCGGCTGGGGCCGAGGCAATCAGCATCGACGACCACCGGCTCACCGCCACCTCCTCGATCCGAAACGCGAATCAGGCCGTACTCGTGAACCTGGTGCCGCTAGCCGGACCAACATATGTGGTGCGAGCCATCGGAGACATTGACGCAATGCAGGCAGCCATCGCCGAATCGAAGTTACCCGCCCGGCTCCAAGCGCTCGGCAATGCCTACGGCATTCGCTCATCCATCGTGGCCCAGTCGAGCCTGTTCCTGCCTGGCGCCGGGGTGCAGCCCTTAACCCACGCCGGGCCGGTAGAATCGCTACCATGATCGTTGTAATTGGGCTGGTAATCGGGGTAGTGGCCGGGCTGCTGCTCCAACCTACGGTGCCCGTAGGACTCCAGCCCTATTTGCCGATTGCGGTGGTGGCGGCGCTAGACGCCTTGTTCGGTGGCTTTAGGGCGATGCTCGATGACCTATTCGACGACAAGGTGTTTCTCGTCTCCTTCCTTTC
This sequence comes from Promicromonosporaceae bacterium, assembly GCA_009780755.1. GTDB lineage: Bacteria > Actinomycetota > Actinomycetes > Actinomycetales > Cellulomonadaceae > Xylanimonas. The sequence continues at coordinate 2,778 of WQZL01000243.1, forward strand.
CAACGTGCTGGTGGCCGCCTTCATCGTGTTCTTAGGCGATCAGCTAGGGGTCGGGGCGCAGTTGTCC
>WQZL01000244.1 GCA_009780755.1 Promicromonosporaceae bacterium
CGTTGAATCGGGTGTTGTGTGCCGGTTCGACGTTTCAATCCGGCGAACGTCGGTGGGCGGGTCTAGGCTTGGCCGCGCTATGACATCACTGTTCGATCACTTGCCGTTGCCCGGATTCGACAAGACGCCGGGGGAGACCTCGCGGCTGCCCGCCGTCGCCCCCATTTGGAACGATGCCGACGCCGCCGAACCCTATTCCCCCCTGGCGCCCGAGCGGCTGCTTGATGGACTCAACGATCAGCAGCGCGCCGCCGTCATTCACGCCGGGTCGCCGCTGCTCATCGTCGCCGGGGCTGGATCGGGCAAGACTCGCGTACTCACGCATCGCATCGCCTACCTGCTGGCCACCGGCCGCGCTCGCGTCGGTGAGATTCTCGCGATCACCTTTACCAACAAGGCCGCCGCCGAAATGCGTGAGCGCGTCATCGGCCTGGTCGGCCCATCGGCCTCCCGCATGTGGGTATCTACCTTTCACTCGGCCTGCGTGCGCATCCTGCGCCGCGAGTACAAGGTTCTTGGCTTACGCTCGTCGTTCTCCATCTACGATGCGGCCGACTCGCAGCGTCTCATCACCTTGGTCGCGCGCCAGCTGAACCTAGACCCCAAGGAACACTCGGCTCGCGGCCTTTCCCACAAGATCAGCAACCTGAAAAACGAGCTGATTGACGCCGCCGACTACCGCAAAGACCCCGAACACGATCCGGTGCTAGCCGAGGTCTATCAGCTATACCAGGAGCGATTGACTCAGGCATCCGCCCTGGACTTCGATGACATAATCATGACCACCGTCCATCTGTTGCAGGCATTCCCTGCCGTGGCCGAGCATTACCGGCGCCGGTTTAGGCATGTACTGGTGGACGAGTACCAGGACACTAACCACGCCCAGTATGTGCTGATTCGCGAGCTGACCGGGGTACCGGTGGCTCCGTCTGCCGAAACCACGACCCTGCCCCCCGGTGAACTCACCGTTGTTGGTGACGCCGACCAGTCCATCTACGCCTTCCGGGGCGCGACCATTCGCAACATTCAGGAGTTCGAGGAGGACTACCCGAACGCCACCACCATTTTGCTAGAGCAGAACTACCGCTCCACCCAGAACGTTCTCTCGGCGGCCAACGCGGTGATCTCGAAGAACAGTGACCGCAAGCCCAAGCGCCTCTGGACGGCCGCCGGAGACGGCCCGAAGATAGTTGGCTACGTGGGCGATGACGAGCATATGGAGGCCCGGTTCGTTGCCGCCGAAATCGACAAGCTTGGCGATGAGGAGGGGGTGCGCCCCGGTGACGTGGCCATTTTCTACCGCACTAACGCCCAGTCGCGGGCGCTCGAAGAGGTGCTGATCCGCGTCGGCCTGCCCTACAAGGTGGTAGGCGGCACGCGCTTCTACGAACGACGCGAGATCAAGGATGCCATCGCCTACCTGCGCGCCATTGCCAACCCGGATGACGATGTGAACCTGCGCCGCGTGCTGAACGTGCCCAAGCGTGGCCTTGGTGACCGCTCCGAGGCGATGGTTGCGGCCTTTGCAGAAGGCGAGCGCATCTCGTTCGGTGCGGCGCTGGAGCAGGTGGACGACATACCCGGTCTGGGCACGCGGGCACTCAAACCGCTGCGAGAGTTTGCCGCGATGATGACTGACCTGCGGAGCATGGCAGCCGATGGCGACGCCCCGGCGGCCGTGCTAGGCGCCGTGCTGGATCGCACCGGTTATTTGGCGGAACTACGGGCGTCGGATGATCCGCAAGATGCCTCCCGTGTCGAGAACCTGGCTGAACTGCACGCGGTGGCCACGGAGTTCTCGGCCGAAAACCCTGAGGGCACGCTTGATGACTTCCTAGAGCGGGTCTCGCTCGTGGCCGACTCCGATCAGATTCCGGCAGAGGATGTCGCCGATGGGGCGGTCGAGCAGGCGCCACGGGTCGATCCCGGCGTCATCACGTTGATGACGCTGCACACCGCCAAGGGCCTGGAGTTCCCGGTCGTGTTTTTGACCGGCATGGAAGATGGCACGTTCCCACATCAGCGCTCCATGCACGATGAGGCCGAACTTTCCGAGGAGCGACGGCTGGCCTATGTCGGGCTGACGCGGGCGCGAGAGCGGTTGTACATAACGTTGGCAGGCCAACGTTCGGCCTGGGGGAGCGCGTCCTATCTGCCGGAGAGCCGGTTCTTGGCCGACATTCCCGAGGAGCTGTGGGATTGGCGGCGCCGGGAGTCATCGACGGACTATCTGCGTGATGGCGGTTCGGCCTGGGGAAACGGCGGCGCATACGGTTCCGGTTCTCGGGGCAGCGGCTCTTCCTCCTGGAGTGAGCGACGCGCTGGCTCGGGCAGTGGCGGGTCATCGTGGGGCGAACGACGCTCAGCCAAGGCAGATTCCGGCGGTTCATGGGGCGGTTCGCGAAACGGAGCAGTCAAGACACGCCGCACCACACCAGCAGGCGAAGGAACGGGCGGCACGGGAGCCACCTTCGGTAGCGCCACCCCACGCAGCGCCGCCGACATTCCGGTGCTGGTGGCGGGCGACCGCGTCACGCACGACGCCTTCGGCATGGGCAAGGTGATCGCCACAGAGGGATCGGGCCTAAACGCCGTGGCAAAAATCGACTTCGGCACCGACGGCACCAAACGCATCCTCCTCCGCTTCGCCCCCGTCACCAAGCTCTAACAACCCCATCGCGTCATTCTGCTGTGAGAAGCGACTCAACTATGCCGAACCGGACTTCCGTCGTCTTTTTCTGCGTCGAACCGGATGCCTGTCGCGCAAAACAGGTAAAAACTGCGACAGGCATCCGGTTCGACGC
>WQZL01000245.1 GCA_009780755.1 Promicromonosporaceae bacterium
CCTGGCATACCGCTGGGAGGGGTGGGCGCAGAACGGCACCGATCACTATTCGACCACCGCGACCAACGCGTGGGATCTGCTGGTCTCGACATGTGAGCAGGCCCAGATCAATGCCGCGGCCACTCATGGTCACAAGGGGATGGGTTGGGATCAACCCTCCGACTATCGGGTTGTGCTGGTCGGCACCTTCCTGGGGAACTCCACCTCCGAACCGGGTCGCAAGGTGCTATACAACGGTTTGCCCGCCGCCTACGCGCTGCTGGACGCACTGCAAGAGAAATGGCCGGAACTGCAAGAAAACCTCACTTCGGCCAAGACATCACAACCGCTGGCGGAGTATCGGTTCGATGTCTACCAAATCGGCGCCCAGTACGCCGCCACACTTGAAGGCCGGGTGAATCGGGTGTGCGTGGTGATGAACCGCAACCAGCCGGCTTTCCCGACGCACTTCCAACCAAAGGTGACCACGGATGCCTCGCCACAAACTATCCGCAGCCAGGGGCAGACGGTGACGGATCAGGTGACATTCGGGGTGCATAATCTCGCCGACGGCACGGTGGCCGAGTGGCCAGAAGGCACCCCGGTGCGGGCGACGGGCACGCTGTATGGGCCGCTTGCCCGCAACGACCAACCCATGCCGGGCGGCGGGTTGACCGCTCCTACCATCCCGGCGGGCACTCCGGTGGTGGGTACGGTGTTGGTGGAGCGTTCGTCACCGGGGACGGTGACCTCGCCGGGGCTGACCGTGAATCTTTCCGGCTACTACACCTGGGTATGGCGGATTGACAAGGCCGACCAGCCGTCGGGTACGGCCGAGAAGATCGAGGCCAACTATTACGACGGCTTCCTCGTGGCCAGCGAGACGTTCCCGGTAAAGATGGAACTCGACATCTGGACCGAGGTATCGGCGTCGCTTGTCGCCAAGGGGCAGGGCGTGACCGACAAGGTTTGCCTTGGGCTGACCTCGCCGGGGGCGCTGTGGCTTGCCCCCGGCGGTACCCCGTTGGCGGTACCGGTGATCGTGGAGGCGGTTGGTCCTCATGCTCGTGTTGGGCAGGCGCCCGGTGCGGTGGTGGCCACGCAGACGCTGACGTTTACGCAGGCGGGCTGTCAGGATGTGACATTCCCTGGGACCGTGTTTACCAAGTCTGGGCACTATTTTGCTCGCGCCTCGATCAGCCCGGCCATTTCCTCATCGGTGGCGCAGTATCTGGCAAACCCGAAGCTGACCGATGGCGATTGGGCGGCGAACGAGAACTGGGCGGTAAAGATGGAACTGGATATCGCCACCAGGGTTGCAAGTCCTGTCGTTGCCAAGGGTGGTTCGGTCATGGACCAGGTGTGCTTGACGATGACCACCCCTGGAGATGTATGGCTGGAGACCGGTGGGGCAGCGCTGTCGATCCCGGTGATTGTGGAGGCGGTTGGTCCTCATGCTCGTGTTGGGCAGGCGCCCAATGCGGTGGTGGCCACGCAAACCCTGACCTTCACGCAGGCAGGCTGCCAAGATGTGACGTTCCCTGGGACCGTGTTTACCAAGTCTGGGCACTATTTTGCGCGTGCCTCGATCAGCCCGGCCATTTCCTCATCGGTGGCGCAATACCTACAGAACCCGAAATTGACCGACGGCGATTGGGCCGCGAACGAGAACTGGGCGGTGAAGATGGAGCTGGATGTGCACACCCAGATTGCCGCCCCGGTCACGTCCAAGGGGGAGGCGGTCACCGATCAGGTGTGTCTGACAATGACCACTCCCGGAGACCTTTGGCTGGAGATCGATGGCGCAGCGCTGTCGATTCCGGTAACGGTGGAGGCGGTTGGCCCACACCTACGGATCGGAGATGCACCCGGCGCCGTGGTAGCCACGCAGATGCTGACCTTTACGAAGGCAGGCTGTCTCAGCGTGACCTTCCCCGGCACCGCATTTACCCGATCTGGGCATTACTTCGCGCGTGCCTCGATCAGTCCAACCATCACACCAGCCACCTCGCAATACCTGGCCAATCCGAAGCTAACGGATGGCGATTGGGCCGCGAACGAGAACTGGGTGGTGCGGCTTACCCCGCAGATCACCACGGTGGTGGCCTCGCGCGTCTACGAGGAGCGCGACCTGCCCGTGGAGGTGACGGACTCGGTGACGGTGACAATCCCCGCCGGAGACCTGTGGTTCGAGGTGGGGGGCAAGCCCATCGAGATGACCGTCCGCAATGATTTGCACGGCCCCTTCGACGTGCCTGACCTGCAACGAGATAACATTACGTCGGTTGAGGCTGCGCAGCTGGTCGCATCGCGCACCTTGACCTTTACCAAGCCGGGTACCCAGGAGACCGCGCCCATCACCATCGACCGGCAGGCCGACGCTATGGGGCTACCCGACAAGGTGACCGGGTTCTACACCTGGGAGTCGCAGATCGCCGCGGCCACCTACATAGACGGCTTCGACTCGGACTTCTGGATCGAGGCCGAAACCTTCTCGATCCGGGATGAGATTTTCCACTACTCGCGCACTCATGAAGCCAACGCGGTACCCGGAGGGCGGCTATACGATGACGTGCTAATCGGGCAATTGCGCGCGAACCACGGGGAGTTCGACGGGCTGGGCGGCTGGGTGGCGGATAACCAGTTTGCCCGGCTCTCCGTCTACCTGACCACCACCGAACCCGAGGACGGTCAGGTGGTGGTGCCCGCAAACGTGGTGCTTTTCGACTCGGTGACGGCACCAGCGGCCAACGGCAGGTACCAGTTTGGCTATGGCGATCTGGGGTTGGCGCGCATCCCCAAAGAGGCACCCCTTGATGCCGTA
>WQZL01000246.1 GCA_009780755.1 Promicromonosporaceae bacterium
CTTGGCGGCGGCCTCCAGGGTGAGGTCCATAGCGCGCGCAACCGAAGAAAGCACCACGTTGGCGCCCGCTTCCTGGGCAACCTTTGCAACCTGGAACGCGATTGACGCCTCCGTACGGATGCCAGTTACCAACACATTTTTGTCTTCAAGCAACTGCATAAGATTCCTTGCGGTCTCAGGTGACCATGAGGGCCACATCCTTGTGTACGAAGCCATCCTACTGCCGGAAGCTAGATGCTCAACTCGGTAGCGGCTAGGCTCGCCGCCATGCGTGTCCTCGCGGAGAATTTGAGTACCGTCGCCGAGATATCCGGGTTCAGCGGGGTGATCCGAGTAGACGATGTTGGCGGTGTGCCCTTCGAGGCCGCGTTCGGGTTGGCCAACCGCGCCTATGGCGTCGCCAACAGAACCGATACCCGTTTTGGTACGGCGTCCATCACCAAGGCGTTCACGGCGCTTGCGGTAGCCGCACTGGTTGACGACGGCCTGCTTTCCTTCGACTCTCCCGTGCGGCCGATCCTGGGCGCGGATCTGCCGCTGATCGATGAGGCCGTAACCGTCCGGCAGTTGCTGAATCACACGTCCGGCATCAGCGACTATTGGGATGAGTCCAACAACCTGGCGCCCGTGGCCTACGACATCCCGACGCCGCTGCTAGCCACCGCCGAGCAGTTCTTGCCGCTACTTGCGGGCCGTCCGCAGGTCAGCGAGCCGGGCCAGGTGTTCAGCTACAACAATGGCGCCTTCTGTGTGGCGGCCATCGTGGCCGAACGGGTAAGCGGCACGCCCTTTCATGACCTAGTAGCAGCGCGGGTGTTCGCTGCTGCCGGGATGACCCGCTCGGCATATCTCCGTCAGGATGAGCTGCCCGGCGACGCCGCCATCGGCTACCTGCACCGCGAAGGCTTGCAGAATAACGTGCTGCTCGTGGCGGTGCGTGGCGGTGGCGACGGCGGCGCGTACACCACGGCGGGCGATCTGACGAAGTTCTGGCGGGCGCTGCTGGCCGATCAGATTGTCAGTGGCGAGCTGCGCAAGGAGATGCTCACGCCCACAAACCCCGCCCCGAGGGGGTGGGTTGATCGCAGTTATGGCCTTGGTTTCTGGCTCGGCGGCGAGTACATGCTCCAGGGCGGAGACCGGGGCGTCTCCACCTGGACTCAGTACAACCCGGACACTGGGCAGATCATGACCCTGCTCTCGAACGTCTCCGAAGGCATTTGGCCCCTGCTCCCCATCCCCAGTGGTTGAGCTTGTCGAAACCACCCCCACCTCACCGACTCTTGAACAACGCAAACAGGTGCCGTTCTCTGGTTATGGCCACGGCTGCGATGGTGCCAATTACCGCGCCCGCCGCCCCGGCTATGAGCGGAAACGCGCTAAGGCGCAGCAGATCAGGCAGGGCTTCTGGCTGGTTCATGCCGCTGTACCCAACAATCAACGCCGCGCCGATGAGGAGGCCGGGAATGATCCAGGTAGTCGCCTCTAGGACGTGTTGCAGCATCAGGTCTGACTTCCGGGCGCGGGCATGGAGCGCCGAGGCGATCTCTAGCCGACGCAGCCTGGTGGCGGCCCATCCGATCAGGATTCCGGCCAGGGCTGCGGCGGCGGAGACATGCCGAGTCAGCCGCCCGTCAAGATCGGCTAGGGCATCGAAGGCGATGCCCAGGGTGGTGTTCAGCTGCCCGAACTCGGGGTTGTTTTGCTGCCCGCTGACGGTGGTGTACAGCAGGTGTGCGACCTCCCGGTCGGCAGGCCAGACGTGTAGCCAGCACTGGGAGAAATGCCCGCTCGCCGGGACGGGTGCCAGTACCGAGAAACCGATGTCACGCGTTCGCCCATCGTCGGGCCAGGTGAATACGCCCGCCACCTCTGCCAGCCCGGCGTCTGTGTGAAACGTGTCGCCAGGTGCTAGGCCGAGATTTCCGGCAAGGTCGCCGGTGATCCATACCCCGGCACCTGATTCCGTGGCGTGGGGCGCTACGTGCGTTAGCAGATCAAGAACGCCAGAGGTCACTTCCCACACGGGGAGCCGGGTGTCGGGCATTGCGGAGGCCCGGATCGGTTCTCCTTGGCGAAGCGCGCCTCCGGCCTGCGCCGATCCTCCCACCCGACCAACTGCCTCACACCGGGAGCCGACAATCCCGTTGTGGGCAATCACCCGGTAGGTGGCCGCCCCCGAGATGCGGAACTCCTCGGCGTCGATCAAGATGCCCGAGACGACAGCCGTGTCGGCAGCGGCCAGCCCGCCAATTAGCAGCACGAAGGCGATGACGAACACGGAAAGCCGGGTGGTGCCGGAGCGGGCGTTGGCTCCTGCCTCGGCGATGATTGCCCGCTCCCTCATGTCTGCGCCTCCCCGAGATCGATGACGCGCTGGCAAACATCGCGGGTCTGTGGATCGTGCGTCGCGACTATTACCGCCGTTGAATCACGGGCAAGACGAGCAAATACCTGGTTAACGGTGTCGGCGGAGGCCCGGTCGAGTTGGGCGGTCGGCTCATCAACCAACAGCACATCAGAGGCGGTGGCGACCGCACGAGCGAGCATGAGCCGCTGTGCCTCCCCACCGGACAGCTCGCGGAACAGCCGGTTTGGCAGTTCGCCGAGGCCGAACTCGGCGAGTATCGGCTCGGCCTTCTTCCGCGCCACCTTCGGGGTTTCACCCCGATGAAGGAACGGCTGGGCCACATGGTCAAGGGCGGTGCGGCGAGCAACCCCGTGCGGGTTTTGAAACACCCAACCAATGTGATCGACGCCGATCCGTTC
>WQZL01000247.1 GCA_009780755.1 Promicromonosporaceae bacterium
CTTCAACTTCCATCCAGCTCGTCGGCGGTGGGCGGCTGGAAGGCGGGAAGGTATCTGTCCATCTCGGAGCGGGGGATCGTGAATGCCTCGACGGCACTAACGTTACGCTCCTCTAGGCGACGATATAGCTCTGGGACAGGCACGTCTAGGTCATGCCCGCCAGGCGCGGGTGATGGTGGCTTGAGCTAGAACTTGGGTGTCGTGGTAGACGACGAGGGACTGGCCCGCGGCGACGCCGCGCGCGGGTTGGATGGTGAGTTCGGCGGTCAAGGTTTGGCCGCCTGCCGACGCGATGATATTTGCCGGATAGGCGGTGCCGTGCGCGCGGATTTGCACGGCTAAACTTCCGATGGAATCGAACGGCGGGACCATCGAGGAGGGGTTTACTAGCCAGGTGGCGTTTGTGGCCTCGATGCGATTTACCGTTAGCAACTCTTGCGGTCCGACGATGACGGTGTTGGTGGTCTGGTCGGTGGCCAGCACATACCGGGGGCGACCATCGGCGGCGGGGCGGCCCAAAGCCAGACCCTTACGCTGACCTACCGTGTAGGCGTAGGCACCCTCGTGTTCGCCAATCACGTTGCCCTCCGCATCGCGCACCTCCCCCGGCTTCACACCTAGTCGGCCACGCAGCCAGCCACGGGTGTTGCCGTCGGGGATGAAGCAGATGTCGTACGAGTCTGGCTTGTTACTCACCGCCAGCCCGCGCCGCTCGGCCTCCGCTCGCACGTCCGCCTTAGTCGCAAACTCCCCCAGGGGAAACAACACTCGGTCCAGTTCGTCACGTCCCATCACGGCCAGCACATACGACTGATCCTTGGCCATGTTTGGTGAGCGATGCAGTTCCCGCCCGTCCGGGCCTTCGACGATGCGGGCATAGTGGCCGGTTGCCACGGCATCGAAGCCCAGCGCCAAAGCCTTGCTCATCAGCGTGCGGTATTTGACATGCTCGTTGCAGCGGATGCACGGGTTGGGAGTGCGCCCGGCGGCGTACTCGGCCAGGAAGTCGTCTACCACCGTCTCCTGGAATGTCTCGGATAGATCCCAAACATAGAAGGGGATACCGAGCAAATCGGCCACGCGGCGAGCATCGGTGGCATCCTCAATGGTGCAGCACCCGCGGGTTCCCTCGCGAAACAGGTTCGCGTTGCGGGTGAGCGCCATGTGCACGCCCACCACCTCGTGCCCGGCCTCGACCGCAAGAGCCGCCGCTACCGCCGAGTCAACCCCACCGGACATGGCGGCAAGCACGCGCAAAGGCTGCTTCCCCATGTCATTCGCAGGGCGAAGCCTTACACCTAACGTCATCCTGCACGCAGTCGCAGGATCCGGAGTTGACGCGCTCTCCAGGTTCTGCGGCTCGCTCTGCCCCCGCAGAATGACGCGTTGCGCCTCAACCACCGGAGTGCCTTCCTGCAAGGCCCGCCGCCTGGGCGCGTTCAACCACGGCGGGCAGGACGGCGAGCAAGGCGTCCACATCAGCCAGCGTGGAAGTGGCTCCAAGAGAGAAACGGAGTGCACCGCGGGCGCGATCTTCGGGCACTCCCATCGCGAGCAACACATGGGAGGGCTGCGGTATTCCGGCCTGACAGGCCGAGCCGGTGCTGGCCTGCACCCCGGCCGAATCAAGCAGGTAAAGCAATGAATCGCCCTCGGCTCCAGGGAAGGTGAAGTGCGCGTTTCCGGGTAGGCGGAGATTGCCCCTTGGGCCGCTCAACGCCGCATCGGGCACCGCTTCCTTAACCCCAGCGATGAGCGCGTCGCGCAGTTCTCGCAGACGGGCGGCGTGAGCGTCAAGGCGACCCACCGCCTCTTCAACTGCGACGGCAAGCGCCCGGATGGAGGGCACATCAAGGGTGCCGGAGCGCACCCCGCGCTCCTGGTCCCCCCCGTGTTGCACACCTTCGATGGCTAGTTCTCGACGGGCAAGCAGCGCACCAACCCCAATTGGGCCACCAATTTTATGTCCGGTTAGGGTCAGTGCATCGGCACCAGAGGCGGCGAAGTCCACCGGTACCTGTCCAACAGCCTGCACCGCGTCGGTGTGCAGTGGCACCCCATGTTTGGCCGCAAGGCGGGCAGCCTCCCGGACAGGCTGAATGGTGCCTACCTCATTGTTGGCCCACATGAGGCTGACCAGGGCGGTTTGTTCGGCGTGGGCAGCGAGATCGGCGCGCAGGTAATCGAGATCGATTAGTCCCTCGCAATCCACGGGCAGTAGCACGATCTCGGCGCCGGTATGCCCGGCGAGCCAGAAGGCCGGGTCGAGTACGGCGTGATGCTCAATCGCGGAGACGAGTACGCGGGTGCGCTGCTTGTCTTGGGCGCGGCGCCCCCAGAACACGCCCTTGATGGCGAGGTTGTCGGCCTCGGTGCCCCCGGAGGTAAAGATCACCTCGGAAGGTCGGGCGCCAAGCTTGGCCGCGATGGTTTCGCGAGACTCCTCGACCACTCGCCGCGCCCGGCGTCCGGCGGCATGCAGCGATGAGGCGTTGCCCACTTGGCTCGCCTCCTCGACATAGGCCGCCAGCGCCGCCGCCGAAACGGGTGTGGTCGCCGCATGATCGAGGTATACAGTCACGGCAGACAAGTCTACGAAACCCTAGAGCCTGATGACCTTGAGAAGACCCAGCTCCGCAAGAACGTCGAAGTCAGTATCTTGTGTCACCACGGCAAGTCCCCTCGCGTGCGCTATAGCCGCAATCCATAGGTCATTAACCTTCATCGCCCGCCTAGCATCCCGC
>WQZL01000248.1 GCA_009780755.1 Promicromonosporaceae bacterium
AACAGATCTAGGCCCTTGGAACGCACGGCGATTCCAGCCGCAAACGGGGTGCGGGGCTTCACGGCCCGCCACACGCCCGCAGCTAAGAGGGTTGCGGCAACGGCCAAAGCACCAATCCGAGCGCTGACTAACGCACCCAACGTCGTCGCGGTGAGGACCCCGAATCCCGCCAGCAACAGTGACCCGCGCGGACTCGGCCCCCGAAAGCGCGGTGCCGCCTGCGGCACCTCGGCGGGTTGAGGATCGCGTTCCACGCCCGAAATCCTACCGCGCCACAGATTGAGCAAACCAGGGGGCAGGCTTAGCCACTGAGGTAGCTCAAACCATCGGTGTCTAATTTGGGAGTTAACGGGGCGACCAGGAGTCTTTGCTGAGGGATTTGGCAAGGTCGCCGGCGGGTTCGGCGTAGGTGATCGAGGTTAGTGTCTCGTCGGTGTAGCGCAGGGAGGTGATGGATGCGGTGGAGCATTGCCGCTTTAGCGGGCTATGCCACAGGCGTTTGCCTTCCAAGGCAAGCCGAGTCACCCAGATGGGCAGCTGATGGCTGACCAACAGCACCTCTCCGCCAAGGTGCGCCGCTCGCGCGTCGGCCACCGCAGCCAGCACCCGGTCGGCCTGTTCGCGGTACGGCTCGCCCCAACTTGGCCGAAATGGGTCGTATAGCTTCGGCCACCAGCGCGGAGCCAGCAGCCCCAGGGGCTTGGCGCCGACGCAGGAGTTCTCGAATACGGAATCGGCCTCGATTAGCCGCTCATCGGCCCCCACCGGCACCCCGTAGGCGAGGGCAGCGGGCGCGGCGGTTTCCTGCGCCCGCTGTAACGGCGAGGCGATCACGGCGTCGATCTCATGCCCCCCGGCCACTAGCCAGTCGGCGACGATTTGCGCCATCTGTTGCCCGCGCTCGGAGAGCCTAAATCCCGGCAATCGCCCGTAGATCACCTTGTCGGGATTGTGAACCTCGCCGTGCCGCAGCAGGTGGATGATGGTGTTTGCCATGTGCCTAGTCTTCCACCGCTTCGTTGGAAGTGCGGGCGGCGGCGTGGAAGGCGAGGATTTGTAGTTCGCCCGCGACATCCACGGAGCGCACCACCACATCGTCGGGCAGCTGCAAAGAGACGGGGGCAAAGGAGAGAATTTCTCGCACTCCGGCGGCCACGACTCGTTCGGCAATCTCCTGGCCTGCCGGGCTGGGCAGGGCGAGTACCACCATCGTCACGGCCTCGCGGGCGAAAACTCGTTCCAGGTGAGAGACATGCTCGATCAGTAGGCCGGAATCGGTGCGGGTGCCTACCACGGAGGCGGCGGAATCCAGCAGGGCCACCACCGTGAAACCGCGTTTGGCGTAGCCGGAGTAGTTGGCCAGGGCGTGACCGAGGTTACCGACGCCGATGATGGCGAGCCGGTGAACGGCCTCAAGGCCGAGTACCTGCGAGATGGCAGCCGACAGCGCGGCCACGTCGTACCCAACCCCGCGCTTGCCGAAGGTGCCGAGGAAGGACAAATCTTTGCGGAGTTGGGCCGAACTCACGCCAGAGACGTCGGCCAGCTCGGCAGATAGCGTGGTGGCGGCGCCACCGACCTGCATGTCTCTAAGCGCACGCAGGTAGTGCGGCAGTCTGGCGACTGTCGCCGCCGGGATGCCTTCGCTGTCCCTTCCCGACCTGTCCACACGCTAAGCCTACGCGGGCTGTTAGGTTGGTGGCATGTACGACGCTGCGTCACCTGCCAGCCAGGGCATCGACCCCCCCGGAACCGTGGCAGCATTCTTCGATGTTGACAACACGGTGATTCGAGGCGCAAGTGCCTACCAGCTGGCGCGTGCCCTTTATTTCCGCAAGTTCTTCGGCGTGCGTGACCTGCTACGCTTCGGCAGCATTCACGTCCGCTACCTGATCTTCGGCGAGACCAAGGATCAAGCGAACGAGGTTCGGGATCGGGCAATGACGATAATCGCCGGGCGCTCCGTGGCCGAGATCACCGCCGTGGGCGAAGAGGTGTATGACACCGTGTTGTCACTACGCATTTTTCCCGGAACCAAAACGCTACTTGACGAACACCTGGCCGCCGGTCACCAGGTGTGGCTGGTGACGGCCACCCCCATCGAGATCGGCCGGCTGATCGCCCGACGGCTCGGCGTGACCGGCTGTCTAGGCACCGTGGCCGAGCATAGGAACGGCCTTTACACCGGACGCATCCTGGGCGACATGATGCATGGCGTCGCTAAGTCTGCTGCGGTTGTTGATTTAGCCGAGGAGCGCGGCATTGATCTGGCGGCTTCCTATGCCTACAGTGATTCGCTCAACGATTTGCCGATGATGAACCTCGTTGGTCACCCCTGCGCCATCAACCCAGATATGCGGCTGCGAAGGCACGCCTCCGACGTGGGCTGGCCAATTCGCGAGTTTCGCGGCAAGCGGCGGCGCATCACTGGCCGCTCGATGCGCTCCGCCTCGTTGGCTGGCGGAGCCTGGGTGGCAGGGCTGATACTGCGCAGCCTCCGTAAACGGCTCGGCACCCGGTTCACCCACCCCCTGCGCTAAGCCGGGAACCCCGGATTGCCCCACCCTCTCCGCCTATCTCGTGACCAAGCCCTGTGACTTCGGCAGTTCGGTTCATTTTCGGCAGTTCGAACTACCGAAAATGAACCAAACTGCCGAAGTCACCTACCAAAACCACCCTGTGTG
>WQZL01000249.1 GCA_009780755.1 Promicromonosporaceae bacterium
GCCCTTGACTCCCCCACGCACGCCCTTGATGTGGTCAGCACCATCGAGGCCACGCTTGAAGACCCGCGCCAGGTACTCCGCGCTCAGGAGAAGGCCGCGCGCGGCGAGGCCGTCGCCCGAATGAAGGCCGAGGGTATCGACTACGACGAGCGCATGGCTTTGCTAGAGGAGGTCACCTACCCACGCCCGCTGGCCGAGCTGCTAGAACCCGCCTTCGCCATGTACACCAAGACGAATCCGTGGGTGGCCGATGCTGAACTTAGCCCAAAATCGGTGGTGCGCGACATGGTGGAACACGCCATGACCTTCACCGACCTAATCAGCCGTTACGGCCTGGAGCGTTCGGAGGGCGTGGCGCTGCGGTATCTGGCCGATGCCTACCGGGCCATGCGACAGGTGGTGCCCGATGAGCATCGCACCGGCGAGGTCGAGGAGGTCGTCGAGTGGTTGGGTGAGCTGGTGCGCGGGGTTGATTCCTCGCTGCTGGACGAATGGGAGCGGCTGGCCAACCCCGACCCGGAGGTGATCGGCGGTGAGCGGGCCTTCTCGGCCTCGAACGATGACGCGCCGCTGCGTCCGGTGACTGGCAACGTCCCGGCATTCCGTCGCCTGGTGCGCAATGCAATGTTCCGCCTGGTGGAGTTGGCCGCCCGCGAGGATTACGCCGGGTTGGCCGCCCTCTCGGGCGACCCGGCCTGGGATGCCGATGCCTGGGCTGACGCCCTTGACCCGCTGTTCGCAGAACAGGGCGACTACGCCATCGGCATCGACGCTAAGGCCCGCTCTGCCGCTCTGCTAACCATTCTGGAACCCGGCGCCGACCTGCCCCCTTCCGCATTAATTGAGCCGCCCTCGGCGGTTGAGCCTGAAACCACCGCCGCCGGAAAGGTCCCACCCGACACCTGGTGGGTGCGTCAAACCCTCGACGACTATGACGGCAACCATGATTGGAACATCACCGCCCGCATCGACCTGCCCGCCAGCGACGACATCGGCGCGGTAGCTCTAACTGTTCTTACTGTTGGCCTTAACCGCTCTGAGTTCTTCCAGCGGGCGGGCGCGGCCTATGCCGAGCAGCTTGAGCGACAAAGTGTCGTCGAGGCGATCAATGATGCCGTGGCCTATGCGGGCAGCCCAGCCGCCGAGGTGTCACGTGCCTCGGCCCGTGCCCTGATCGATGCTGGAGGCTGGGAGTGGTGAGCGCCAGGAGGGGCGACATCTTTTGGGTGGACTTCGACGAGCCACGCGGTTCCTCCCCCGCATACCTGCGCCCGGCGCTGCTTGTGCAGTCCAACTCCTATAACGAGTCGCAGCTTGGTACCGTCATTGTCGCCGCGATCACGTCGAACACTCGGCTTGCCCGCTTTCTCGACAACGTGTTTCTTCCCCACGGCACTGCGGGTTTAGACCGCGACTCGGTGGTTGCCGTCACCCAGGTGTTCACGGTGGACCGGCGCGATCTGAGAAGACCCATTGGCGCGCTGCCCGCTTACCTACTAGACCAGGTAGACGCTGGGTTAGCCTCCGTGCTTGGCCTTCCTCGGCCCCACTAACACCCTTTAGAGCCTGGCGGTGTGCTAGGCCACGCGATTTAGCCAGTCGGGGTGGGCGAACTTGGTTTCGACCAGGCGCTCGGCGTGGGCCAGTTCCTCGTCGCGAAGGGCTGAGTCGATGGTGCGGTATTGCGAGCGGAAGTAGGTTTCAAAGGCATCAATGATGGCCTCACGAGGCAGACCGGTCTGGGAACGCAGCGGATCTACCCGCTTGTTGGCCGATTTGGTGCCCTTATCGGAGAGCTTCTCCCGACCAATGCGCAGCACTTGAAGCATCTTGTCGCTGTCGATGTCGTAGGCCATTGTCATGTGGTGCAGCACGGCTCCCCCGCCGGTTCCGTAGGCGCTGGAAATGCGTTTCTGCGCCGACCCGGCGAGCTTCCCCGCGGGCGAGACCACGTCGTTTAGCCCGGCGAAACGCGCCTCTACCCCCACGGAGGCCAGCGCGCCTAACACCCAGTTATCCAAGAAGGCGTAGGAGTCCGCAAAGCTCAGGCCATCCACCAGCGAGGCGGGTACCACCAGCGAGAACGTCACGCAGTTTCCGGCCTCCATGAACATCGCCCCGCCTCCGGAGATGCGGCGCACCACGGTCACGTCGTGCCTGGCGATCCCTTCGGCGTCGAGTTCGTTGGCCACGGATTGGAAGGAGCCGATCACCACGGCGCGCTCGGTCCAGTCCCAGAAGCGCAAGGTTGGCCCGCGCATTCCGGCGGCAAGTTCCTCGGTGAGTACCTGATCGAGAGCGGCATGTATCGCGACGGGTAGCGGGCCGGTTTTGATGACCTCGAACGTGTGATCGTCCCAGGTGGTGGCATGGCCGAGCGTCCGCCGCACTGCCACCGCAACAGCATTGATGTCGAAGCCGATCATCTCAACCGGCCCAGCAATCTGCCCGTGTTCCTGCGCGGATTCCAACGCCTGCGCAACAGCTTCGGCGATTTTTCCGGGAGGTGTATCCGCAGGTAATCCGGCCAGCGCACCATCGATCACCGGTAGCGCCTCATCCGGCTCTAGGAAGAAGTCTCCCGAGACGCTGGGATTTGCGATCCGGCCATCGGCCACCTCCAGATCGACAACCACCAACTTGCCGCCAGGAACCTTGTACTCACCACGCATGCCCC
>WQZL01000250.1 GCA_009780755.1 Promicromonosporaceae bacterium
GAGTCCGCGCCCACGGCGAATAGCACGAATACCGCGCCGGTGGCCGCGGTGGCAAGGTTTGCTAGGCCGGTCATCAGCGCTAACGTTCGCAGAATCCGATGGCGGAAGAGGTAGCCCAACCCCTCGCGAACGTCTGCGTAAAGCCTCGCCCGCCAATTGCTTACCGCCGGGGTATCGCCTCCCGTAGCAATGATTCGCTGCGGCCGATATCTGCCCGGCATCCAGGCAAGCAGCCCAAAGGCCAATACCCACAGCGCCGCCGGGACACCCATCGCGAGTGCCACCGAGGCGCCGACCATCAAACCACCCAGCGGTGGCCCGATGAACTGGTTGGTGGCGATCTCTACGCCTTGCTGCCGAGCGTTTGCCTTCGAGAGCGCCTTCTTGCTCACCACCTGTGGCAAGATCGCCTGGGCCGTGATGTCGTACAACACCTCGGCGGTGCCAATCAGGAAAGCCGCAACGTATAGCAGGTAGATAGAGGCAATATCGGTGACAAAGGCCAGCGTCACCAACGTGGCAACGATGATGCGGACGGCCTGCCCCGCCAACATAACCTTCCGGCGGTCCGCCCGGTCGGCGATGACGCCAGCGGGCAGGGAGAACAGCAGCCAAGGTAGGTACAGGGCGGCGGCAAGCCCACCAAGCAGCAGCGGGGAGTCCGTTAGACGCACCGCGGCCAAGGGGGCGGCGGTTTTCAGGATGCCGTCGGCCAGGTTGGAGAAGGCGGTGGCCGACCACAGCTTGGTAAAGGCCCAACCTAGGACATCATTTCCTTGGACATCCTGTGATTTGGGCATCGGCCAAGCATAAACTAGGGCAATGAACAAACTGCGCTGGTACACATACGATCAGTCAAAGGTGGGGGGCTACTTTGTGGGTCCGGCGCGCACCATCATCGTGGCGGCAACGTCACCGGTTGCGGCCGATGTCGCCGCCGAAAAGGTGGGCGCGGAATTCATGAGCGATGCCTTGAGTTGTTGTGGCCGCCGCTGGTCACGCATGGCCGAGCATGTCTGGGAGGTGGCCGATGTGCCTTCGTACGGAGGTCGCCCAGTGACCGTCACGCCTGATGCCGCCTTGACCATTCCCAGCGATACCGAGCAGTTGTCCGATGCCCACAGAGGTCTGGCCATCCTTGTCGCCGCCGACGGCACGGTCAGCTATGGCCCCATGAAGGCGGCGTGACCCGTGCGCTACACCGAAGTTGATGTGTTTACCAACCGAGCGCTGCTCGGCAACCCGGTAGCCGTTGTGCATGACGCCGATGGGCTAAGCGATGAGACTATGGCCGCGTTCGCTCGGTGGACCAATCTCTCGGAGACAACGTTCTTGTTGCCACCCACACCCGCAGGCGCCGCCGCCGGGGCCGACTACCGCCTGCGCATCTTCACCCCTGGCGGCGAGCTGCCCTTCGCAGGCCACCCCACGCTCGGCTCCGCCCGCGCCTGGCTAGACGCGCAGACGATAGTTGAGCCGCTCCCAAAACAACTTATCCAAGAGTGCGGCGCCGGGCTGATCGATGTTCGAGTTGAAAGCAACGGCTCACGTCTGGCCTTCGCCGCCCCGCCGCTGCTGCGTTCTGGGCCGGTAGACGATGCCACTTACGCCCAACTGGCCGCTGCCCTCCGCATCAGCCCAACCGACATCCAAGCCGCCCAGTGGATAGACAACGGCCCCGGTTGGGTGGGCGTACTCCTAGCTTCGGCCGACGCCGTGCTAACTGTTCGGCCTGACTTCGCCGCGATGGGAAGCCTGCGTGTCGGTATCGCTGGCCCACACGCTGGTGCTAGCCGCCCCGCCGACGTCGAAGCGCGCGCCTTCGGGCCTTCGCTCGGTGTCCCGGAAGACCCGGTAACTGGCTCCCTCGGTGCTGGCCTGGGCGGTTGGCTGCCCGGTATCGGCGTGGTCGGGGAAACCTTCACTATCCGCCAGGGCACCGTGCTGCAACGCCGCGGCCTGCTACACATCAGTCGCGACGAGTCAGGCCAGGTTTGGGTAGCTGGCGACACCCTCCCCCTAATCATCGGCGAGGTGACACTGTGACGTTGGCCTTGTTCACGGGCAGTGCGCTGGATGGGGTTGGATAGGGGTATGGCAGCCACTAAGAAGACCGCGACCGCCCTTCCTGACCCCACGACGCTTGGGTACGAGCAGGCACGCAACGAACTCGTAGTTGTGGTGCAGCGGTTGGAGGCCGGGGGCGAGCCGCTGGAGGAATCCTTAGCGTTGTGGGAACGTGGGCAAGCGTTAGCCGCTCGCTGCCAGGAGTGGCTTGATGGCGCCCGAGAACGACTGACCGCCGCCACCGAGGCGCGAACCTCCGCCGAGGACGCCGACGCATGAGCGACTACCGCATCGAGCGCGACACGATGGGCGAGGTGCGCGTACCTGCCGACGCGCTGTATCGCGCTCAGACGCAGCGAGCGGTGGAGAACTTCCCGATCTCCGAGCAGCGGCTTGAACCTGGTCACATTACGGCTCTGGCTCAGGTCAAGAAGGCCGCCGCCCTCGCCAATGCGGAGTTGGGCGTCCTCCCCCGCGAAGTGGCCACTGCCATCGCCGCCGCCGCCGAGGCCGTAGCCGGTGGCGAACACGGCGATCAGTTTCCGGTGGATGTGTATCAGACCGGCTCGGGC
>WQZL01000251.1 GCA_009780755.1 Promicromonosporaceae bacterium
ATGACCCGGCCGCGACGAAGCAAACGGCGAAGACTGCCCCGAAGCATCAAACGGCAACGAACCCAAACACGACCCCAAAGACCCAGCATCCGCCAAAGCCATCTCAGCCCGCTGCACTGCGTTGGGAAGGCGAGGATCAAGAGCCGAAAAGTACGACTGCACCACGGCCTGGCTGGTGGCGAGCGCTTCGAGGTGTTCGGAATTCACCAGGGCTTGATGGCTGGAATCGCGATCACTTATGTCACCCTCTAGCGCCGCTAGAAGCGACATGTACTTCCCAAGGCACTCCACTAGGGCATCTAACACGCCGCCGTGCACACTTCCCCAGTACGTTCGCATGGCCGTGCCCATCGCGCCAACGGCCCACAAAGAGTTGGAAAACGTGGTGACCTGACGCCGCAACTCGGTGAGGATGTCCATCCGTTGCCCAAGGCTTGATTTACGCTGGGCATACAACGTGTCTCGAACATCGGAATACGCAAAGTGATCGCTCATGGTCGTCTCCTAGATCAAGAGTTGCCTAGATGCCTGGCAAGGTTCAGGTCAACCTGTTCCAACTGGTCACACGCCGAGGCAGACACAACCGCATCATGTTCCAACTTCTGACGGTACAGGCCAATCACAGCCTCGATCCGGTTCAATGCGGCAACCATCTCGGTAACCACATCGAACCTGCTGACCGTACCCTGCACCGGCCCTTGACTCATGAAACTACTGCTCCGCGTCAACTGGTTGATCCCGCTGAGGTGTCCATCGAAGGCTGCTCGGTCTAGTTCAACGTTGGCCATTTACACGCTCCCTTGCTCTCTGCTGTTACGGTAACCGCGATAGCGCGATCTCGTTGTTGCGGAACTGGGTATCTAGGCCCAGTTGTCGTTGTACCAAGGTGTCAATCTCGGTTGTCAGGTTGGCTACTGCGGTCTGCATCTGGGCTAGCAAGTTGGCCATGCCACCGATCACATTCCCAAAGGAGCCTCTCACCTGGGCAATATGCCCGGCTGCTTCTCGTTGCCGATCCCCGGCCCAGTACGTGGTGTCCTCAATCGGCATCTGCTGGGGCCGCAACCGGGCATCTGCCGCAGCGGTAACCTCAGCAATCGAGCAGAACTCAGCGATCACATCTACCAACTCATCGCGCCTTGGACGCATCCGTGCCAGGTCAGTGTTGATCTGATCGTTCTCTTCACCGATACGCCTTTGTTCCCTGGTCAACCGATCCCGCTCCTGTTGCGGAGTCGGCCCCGGCGGCGCAGGAGTACGAGGCGGCTGTGGCCGCAGCGGCGGGGGGCCAGGTGCCGTAAACGAACCCGCCTGCGCACCTGGTTGTGAAAGCGCATCAGAGGGCGCATTCCAACGATTCGAACCAGACACCGCTCCTACTGACCTCCTGCTATCGAACAGACACTAGAAACAACAAAACAGACCCTGCCGCCGGTGAGTCTTCGACCCCAGCGGGGCCAAAGACTCACCAGAGAGAGCCACTAACCCTGCTGGTTAAATACCCCAGCCAGAGTAGAGTCCGCAGAAGTGAACTGAGTCAACGTGTGACGGATACCACGAGCGGTCTCAGCACACATGTTAGACATATTCTGCAACGCCGTAGACGCCGTACCCGTAATGAACTGGTCAAACGCCTGCGCGCTCTTACCGTCATACGCAGCCTGCAACGTCTGGTTCAACCGAAGCGCATCCGCCCGGCACTGCCCAATCCGGTCTGCCAGCCCATCAATCTCCCGCGCGGCCGCGTCCATCTGCTCCGGTGATACCCGAATACCCGACATGTTTGCACCCTCCAATGGGTCCAAGGTGGCGACGCAAGCGCTACCACAAATCTGATACCGCGCCAGGAACTTGACGCGCCGCCCCAAAATAAACCACACATATGCCCGATTTCCACCTTTGAACGGGGGGGGGGGGCGCAAATTGCCCGCAAACCAGGCGCGTTCTGATTGATCGAGGATGATTTCCTGGCTTTGAGGGTTGCGGCTAGTGGGGGCGACTGTTAAGCAGCGGTGACCCTCAACCCTGGGTCCTGCGACTACGCTCGTACCTCGCTGCGCACAGGAT
This sequence comes from Promicromonosporaceae bacterium, assembly GCA_009780755.1. Lineage (GTDB taxonomy): Bacteria > Actinomycetota > Actinomycetes > Actinomycetales > Cellulomonadaceae > Xylanimonas. The sequence goes on from WQZL01000251.1 coordinate 2,068, forward strand.
GACGAGAAACGGTGGCTTCCGACATGGCCCCCGTTCCTCGGGCCTACTCAACCACCCGAGAGCGGATGGCTGAGTAGACCGACGAAGGAGGCCGTGTCGAAACCACCGTCACCTGCGCCTCGCGAGGTGGTTTCGACATGCTCGCTGCGCTCGCTACTCAACCACCCGTTCCGACAATGTGGCGTATCTCACATTACTCGACCCGGATACCTGTTGCGCTTTGGACGTTCGTCCACTAGAATAGGGGGTATCAACCAGGAAGGCCCACCCAGGGCCGGAGCGACTGTTCCAGCATTCACGCGAGGAGGTGTGTGATGACTGCTCAAAATGGTAAACGGGGCGGGGTGTTGCGCACTTCTGCTCAACGTCTTGCTGAGGCGGTCGCGCTATTGCAGCAAGGCGTAGAACTGTTAACCGATCTAGCCGCCGATGATGCTGTGACTGGGTGTTTGCGAGATGTTGACTTTGATACTTTGGCTGTTGCTGAGCGGGAAATTCGGCGCCTGGAATCGCGTGAAAGTGCGGTGCGGCTCTGTATGTTGCCCGTACTCGACGTTGATGGGCGATGGGC
>WQZL01000252.1 GCA_009780755.1 Promicromonosporaceae bacterium
CACCCCAACCACCACCCCAACACGCCGCCAACCACCCCTGGTGACTTCGGCAGTTTGGTTCATTTTCGGCAGTTTGAACTGCCGAAAATGAACCAAACTGCCGAAGTGGGCTGGTTTAGACGAGGCGCGAAGGAGGCGGGGAGGCGCGGGGAGGTGGGGTGGCACGGGGAGTTACTCGTCGGCGTTTAGGGCGGCCATTACCTCATCGGAGGCGTCAAAGTTGGCGTAGACATTCTGCACATCGTCGCTGTCTTCGAGGGCGTCAAGCAGGCGCATTACCTTCCGCGCACCGACCACATCCACCTCTACCTCCATTGTGGGGTGGAAGATCACGTCGGCGGAGTCGTAGTCGATGCCCGCCTCCTGGATGGCGGTGCGCACGGCCACCAGATCGGTGGCCTCGCTTAGCACCTCGAACACCTCGCCGGCATCGGTGACATCCTCGGCCCCGGCCTCCAGAGCAGCCATCATCAGGTCATCCTCGGTAACCCCGCCTGCCTTGGCCACCACGATCAAGCCCTTGCGGTTAAACAGGTAGGCCACGGAACCGGGATCGGCCAGCGAGCCGTCGTTGCGGCTGAAGGCGTAACGCACCTCGGCGGCGGCGCGGTTCTTGTTGTCGGTGAGGCATTCGACCAACACGGCCACACCGCCGGGCGCATACCCCTCATACATGATGGTCTGGTAATCGACGGCGTCGGCACCCTCCCCAGCGCCGCGCTTGACGGCGCGCTCAATGTTGTCGTTAGGCACCGACGTCTTCTTCGCCTTTTGGATGGCGTCGTACAGCGTCGGGTTTCCGGCCGGGTCACCGCCGCCGGTACGGGCCGCAACCTCGATATTTTTGATGAGCTTCGCAAACAGTTTGCCGCGCCGAGCATCAAGCACAGCCTTCTTGTGCTTAGTGGTTGCCCACTTGGAATGGCCTGCCATCGGTGTATCTCCTCGATTCGTGAAAGTGCTTAAGTCAAATCCTACCGGGGCGCGGCGTGGAGGCATCCCCATGATTGCCCTCTAAACTCACCGGCAAGTCCGTCAAACTGGAGCTGTCTTGAGTGCCAACACCGCAACTGCTTTAACTGGCGTGGATGCTCGGCGGCTACTTGGCCGACATCGTGCCTTCATCGCCGAGGCGCAGGCAGCCCTGGATCACCATGATGGCGCCGCTGTAGCGGTGGCTAAATGGGTGACCGCCGATGAGCTGCGGCGAATCCGAGAGGAGCTGGCCCGCATAGATTCTGCTCGCCTGGGGGAGATGACTGATCGCAATCTGCGGCTGGCGGCGATTCAGGCCGCTGGGTACCTGACGGCTGCGGACCTGATCGGGGTGTCTCCAAGTGTGTTGCAGCGGTTACCGGGTGTCGGCGAGGCCACCGCCCGGGGCGTGGTGGCGGCAATTGACCAGCTAGCCGCCGCAGCTCTTAGTCTGCATCCGCTGCGGATCGGCGTTGATCGAGCGGGCCTGCCCACTCCGGTCGGGGCCGATCGCCTGCTGGCGTTGCTGCATCGGGTTCGCCGACTGGCCCCGTTGGTGGAGCCGCACCGGACCCAGTTAACGGATTACCTCCGGCTGGCTCGCGCCGCTGTCCTCGCGGCACGACCCGCGCGACACGCGATCCGCATGTTAATGGCCCGCCCCAACCGACGCCGGGCGGCACATAATGCTATTGAGGCGCTGGTCGCCTGGGAATCGATGTTGGATAGTGCTGACGGCCTGCCCGCCGTTGTAGCGAACATTCAGGCAGCGGCAGCCGAGCCGGACCCGACCGTGTTTGCGCTGGTGGCGGACTTCACCAAGCGAGCCGCCGAGTATTACACCACGTTGGCTGAGATCGCCCCGGCCGCCGCCGCCGCGCTCGCCGTCCGGGGTCTCCTCCCCGAAGATCTGGTCACTCGCGTCACCGACCATCCCCTTGATACCTCCGGGCTGCGGGTGGTGTTGCGTGGCTATCAGGAGTTTGGCGCCAAGTTCGCGCTGCAACAGGGGCGGGTATTGCTTGGCGATGAGATGGGTCTCGGCAAGACGATTCAAGCCCTGGCGGTCATGGCGCACCTCGCGGCCGATGGTCACCGCCGTTTCCTGGTGGTTTGCCCGGCTAGCCTGCTAGGCAATTGGGAACACGAGGTCCGTGACCGGAGCGCCCTGCCCGTACATCGGCTGCACGGCGTTGACCGCACCCAGGCCATGACTGCCTGGGAGGCCGCTGGCGGGGCTGGCGTTACCACCTTTGAGGGGCTAAGCCACTTGGGAACACCATCGCCGGACATCGGGCTACTGGTGGTAGATGAGGCCCAGCAGGCGAAAAACCCGAAGGCGGCCCGTACGCGCGCGGTAGCGGGATGGGCGCAGGTGGTGTCGCGGGTGTTGCTGCTGTCTGGGACGCCGATGGATAACCGGATCGAGGATTTTGTCTCGCTAACGGAGATGCTGCATCCGGGTCTGTCTGCCTCGTTCCCAACGCATCTTGGGCTGCTGGGGCCAGAGGCGTTCCGCCGGGCGGTATCGCATGTGTACCTGCGGCGTAACCAGTCTGACGTGCTGATTGAGCTGCCCGAGGTGATCGCCAGCGACGATTGGGTGGATCTTGGGGGCGGCGAGAGGCGTATCTATCGCCAGGCCG
>WQZL01000253.1 GCA_009780755.1 Promicromonosporaceae bacterium
GATGGTGGCCGAGAATGTCAGATATTGCGCGAGGGGGATGTCGCTCTGGGCGCCGGTATAGGTGACAGCTACGGTGCCGGTCGCTCCGGTGCATGCCTGCGTAATCAGGTACAGCGTGCCGGTGGCCGAATCCCCCGGCACCCAGCGGGTTGGTGCCGTCGCAAGGGGGGAGACAGCTAGGTGTTGTTCCCACGGCCCGGCTGGGTTTGCTGCCAGCAGCACGGCGTTGGCCGATGCCGCCACAGCCGGAGCGGCCAGGTAGATGCCGAGGGCAGGCAGTAGCAGCGCGGCTGCGAGTGCCGCGCTACCTCGTCTAGCCGCCCTGGCCCGACATCTCATGGTGGTTCTCCTTCATTTAATGCCGCCTGTTTGGCGATCCACCGGGTTTCATTTCCCGGCGCCAGACCAAAACCTGCCAGCCTGCGAAACTGGCTAGCCCTACCGCGATGGCTGTGGTGGCCCACTGTCGCTGTCCGCCGTCAAACAGCAGGGAGACCCGCCCCAGGTAGGGGATTGCGTACCAGACCTTGCCGCGAATCTGCGCGGGTTGTACCTGAGCTATGTCGGGGGAATCGTTGGCGTCACCCTGGGTGACGAATCTTCGTTCCCCGGCAACGGTGTATTCCAGGGCGACTATCCGGTGCGTCGTGACTGTCTCCACCCCGGACTTGATCTGGTAGGTGACCACATCACCCAGGGAAAGGGATTCTGCGTCTACTGGCCGGGTCACCACCAGGGTGCCCGCCGGATAGGTTGGACTCATCGACCCGGTGAGTACCGTGTAGGGCGTGGCGCCGGCGATCCTCGGCACGAGCACCCCCGCCAGGAGGATGCCCGCGCCGAGAACCAGCACGAAGGTGGCCAGCGCTCGCCCTGCAAATTTCAGGGCGCGACGCATATCAATCGCCTACTTAGGGGGTAGTTTCCGTAGATGGATCGATCTGCGTCACGGTCAACGTGACAGAGGAGGAGAGATCAATAATCGGGATGGCGGCAGCGGGTCCAGCAGAGCCAGTCTCGCCATACGGGTAGGTGACGGTGACGGTGACCGTCAGGGGTACCGCTCCGGTGGAGGCAGACATATCGACGGTGCTGTCGGAGGAGTTGAACACGGCCCCGTTCGCAGGCATGCCGAGTCCAGTGGTTGTCACAATGGTCAACGTATCGGATTCCACAGTCGCCGTGCTGCCCAGGACTGGGGCTGTTATGGCCCCGGAGACGTACAGGTGATCGCCGGAACCGGTGACAGAAACCGAACAGATCGCGGTTACCGTGTCACCAGGCACAATGCCAGCTGAGGTGACGGGGGTATTGTCAGCGTAAGTCCAGCCACCACAGTTATAGCCGGTGGCCGACAGCATTCCAGAAACAAGGGCGGTGCCGCCGCTTGCGCTACTGCTAGCCGTCCAATAGGCCATTGTGGTGGCCCCACCGAGCAGCAACACTGCGGATGCACCGGTGGCGATTGCGGCTTTGGTCAGTCTGTCCATTTTCGGACCCCTTCTAGTTACCGCGACCTCTGGGTGGGGTCGCGCCTATAGCAGAGTAGACCCGTCAAACCAGGCGCGCTAGCCTACGTTGATCGACGAATTGGCACCGGATGTCGCATCGGCGGCTAGACAAGCGCTTTTATCGCCAATTCGACGATCAAGCAGCGCCAGCTGCCTTATGTGTCGCGCTTCAGATCGCGTCGTCGTCTTCCTCGCCGAGCTGGGTGACGGTGCCATCCCAGCCGGTTTTCAAACGTTCGACAACGTCTGGCAGGGCGGCGGGAAACACCTCTAGGGGCTGGGCGCGCAGACCTGCGGGGGTCCACCAGGCCAGCTCGTCGAGCAGGCCACGTTCCTGCTCGCTCCAGCCGGAGAGGTCGGGCTGCCAGCCGGAGGGTACTCGCGCCAGGAAGAACGTTTCATCCTGGCGGCAGGTCTCGGCATAGAAGTGGAACAGGCCCACCCTGGTCATTACCGGGCCTTCGAGAGCTTCGGCCGAGATGTTTAGTCCCGTTTCTTCGCGCAGTTCACGAGCCGCCGCCTCGGCGTCGGACTCCCCCGCGTCGATGCCGCCGCCTACGGTGAACCACCATGAGCGCATCGGCTGGTCCGCGTCGTGTCCGCGCACCAGCAGCACCCGGCCATCGTCATCCAAGATCAGCACGCGGGCTGCCCGCCGCGAGCGGATGCCATCTGGTGCGGCAACCCAGTCCGGTCCAAGCGCCCCGTACTTGGCCGCCTTGACCTTGGCATTCACTCCTTTACCAGCCGCGTTCGGCGAAGGTTACCGGAACCGGCTCCGCATCAATGTTGATGCCCACCATCGCCTCGCCCAAACCGCGCGAGACACGGGCGATGACAGCCGGGTCGTTGTAGTGGCTTACGGCCTCGACGATGGCCTTCGCGCGGGCCACCGGGTCACCGCTCTTGAAGATGCCGGAGCCAACGAACACGCCTTCGGCGCCGAGCTGCATCATCATCGCCGCATCTGCTGGAGTGGACACACCACCGGCGCAAAGCATCGGCACGGGCAGCCTGCCCTCGCGGGCAACCCACTCGACCAGGGCCAGCGGCGCGCGCATCTCGGCGGCCGCGGCAACCAGATCGGCGTCTTTCAGCGCGGCAATCTGC
>WQZL01000254.1 GCA_009780755.1 Promicromonosporaceae bacterium
CCGTTGCGTAGTCCACGCCCGAGAACGTCTCCCCCACATCAAATGCCGAGCCGTCGCGGTTGTAGTGGCGGTGGTCGCTCGGGTCGAACACCGTGTCGTGCGTGTACTTGCCCGAGAGCAGACCCGATGCCAGCGGCACCCGCGCAATGATTCCCACCCCGGCCCCAATCGCGGCAGGCAGAACCGCATCCAAGGGCTTTAGGCGGAAGGCGTTCAGAATGATCTGGATCGACGCCACACCTGGATGTTTCATCGCTTCCAACGCCTCAGCACACGTCTCAACGCTCACGCCATAGGCAGCCATCACACCCTCATCCACCAGCAGATCGAGCGCGTCATACACCTCGCCCGAGGCCACCACCGACGACGGTGGGCAGTGCAGCTGCACCAGGTCTAGGCACTCGACACCCAGGTTCCTCCGCGAGCGATCCGTCCATGCCCGAAAGTTGCTCAGCACATAGTTCTCCGGCACCTGCGCCATGCGGCGGCCCATCTTCGTGGCCACGAACAGGCCCGAATCGGCCCCGCCATGATCCGCCACGAAACGGCCAATCGTTTGCTCGGAGCGACCATCACCGTACACATCGGCGGTGTCGTAGAACGTGACGCCCGAGGCCAGCGCGGCCTCCAGTACGGCGCGGGCGTCGGCGTCGGTTACTTCACCCCAATCCGCGCCCAGTTGCCAGGTGCCCAGACCCACCACCGATGCGCTGCGTCCGGCGCTGCCCAAAACCCGCTGTTCCATGTTTTGCTCCCTTGCTGATAGTCGCCGGTTGGCTTGTTCCATTATGGGGGATGCGGGCAGAAATGCGCGTGAGTTTTGGTGGGGCACACTACGGTTGGGGCATGGAAACCCGTGACCTGTTCCCGCCCGTCGTCCTTCCCCGTGTCGTGCCGCCGCCGTCTGGCACCCAGTACGTGATCGCCCACGGCGCGCAGCGAGCGGTTATCGTGGAGGTGGGCGCGATGGTGCGCGAATACACCGTTGGCGGGCGCGACGTGTTCGTGCCCTGGCCCGAAGATGAGCGGGCGCCCGTATTCAACGGCGCGGTGCTGATCCCGTGGCCCAATCGCCTGCGCGATGGCGCCTACGCCATCAACGGCCTACGGCAGCAGCTCGCCCAGTCCGAACCGGATCGCACCAACGCCCTGCACGGCCTGGCCTGCTGGGAACGCTGGTCGCTCGTGGCCACCACCCCCAACGAGGTCACCCTGGAACTGGCCCTGCCCGCCCAGAAGGGCTGGCCATTCCAGCTGACCACCCGCATCCGCTACGCGCTGACCGACGACGGCCTGGCGGTAACGCTGACCACTCGCAACGTCGGCGAAGGCATTGCACCCTACGGCGTTGGCTTCCATCCCTGGCTCTCCCCCGGCGGCGCTGACCTCGACGAATGCACCGTGCGCCTCGACGCCCGCTCCCACGTCACCGTCGATGAGCGCCTACTGCCCACCGGCACCGAACCCGCAACCGGCCCCTACGATCTAACCACGCAGCGCTCCCTGGCCGGACTCGACCTAGATGATGCCTGGCTGGATGTCACCCGCGATGAACAGGGTCGCTCCTGGTGCCTGCTCGGCTGCCCGGACGGCGCCACCCCCGCCGTCTGGATGGACGAAAGCATGGACACCTGGCAGGTGTGTTCCGCCGATCACATCCCGAACTTCCGCAGGGCGGGCCTGGCCGCCGAACCAATGAGTTGCTACGCCGACGCCTTTAACACCGGCGACCGGCTGGTTTGGCTAAAGCCCGGCGAGGCACACACCGTGCGTTGGGGCGCCACGTTACTGTGACCCTCGTGATAGACGAGCGAGAGCCAAGGAGGCACCCGTGAGCGCACGCGAGGTACGCATCTGCGTGGTTGGCGACGAACTGAGCGCCGGAGTTGGCGACCCCCGCGCCCTGGGCTGGGTGGGTCGGGTCATGGCCCGCAGCAAATTCACCTGCCCAACCATGACGTTCACCCTGGCCGTGCCGGGTGAGACCACCTCGGCCTTGGGTGCGCGCTGGCAGGCCGAAACCGCCTCCCGCTTCAGCGGTGACCCCGACTGCGAGAGCCGCCTAGTGGTGGCGCTGGGTCGGCACGATCTCACCACCGACCTGTCAATCGCCCGCTCTCGGCTGAATCTTGCCAACCTGCTCGACATCGCCTCGAACAACCACATTCCGACGTTCGTGGTGGGGCCGCCGCCCGGCAGGCCACAGGATGGGAACAAGATCGCCGAGCTGTCGGCCGCCTTCGCCGATGTGGCCTCCCGTCGCCGCGTGCCCTATGTAGACACGTATCAGCCGCTCTACCAGCACGAACAATGGCTGGCCGACCTAGCCCAAAACGGCTCGGAATACCCCGGCCAGGCCGGCTACGGCCTGATCGCCTGGTTGGTGCTACACACCGGCTGGCACGAGTGGCTGGGACTCCCGAAAGACTAGCCACCGAGGGCGGTATGGATGGCGGCGCGGGCGCCGTCTAGGACGGTGCGGGTGGTTTCTACCGCAATCTGACTAACCGCCCCCTGCAAGTCGGCTTGACGCAGATCGGCCAGCACATCGGCGCGGAAGCGTTGCAGCAGCGCCTCGGCCTCGCGGCGCGCGGAATACGATTGCGC
>WQZL01000255.1 GCA_009780755.1 Promicromonosporaceae bacterium
CTGATAGAGACCAAAGGCAGACAACCCATAGGCCAGGCCGTAAGACATCGCCTTGACCTTGGTGCGCATCGCCGCGGTGACCTCGCCAGGGTCAACGCCAAATACTCGCGACCCAACATAGCGGTGCAAATCCTCACCGGTGCGGAATGCCTCGATCAGCCCCGCATCGCCGGAGAGATGCGCCATGATCCGCATCTCGATCTGCGAATAGTCGGCAGAAAGCAGCGTCTCGAACCCCTGGCCAACCCGGAACACGCGGCGAATCTGCCGTCCGGCTTCAGTGCGAATTGGGATGTTTTGCAGGTTCGGCTCGGCGGAGCTGAGGCGACCGGTAGCAGCTATGGTCTGCTGGAATGTGGTGTGGATGCGCTTATCGGGCTGCACCGCCTTCCATAACCCCTCGACGATGACTCGCAGCTTGGCGGCATCGCGGTGAGCCAGCAGATGCTCTAAGAACGGATGGCCGGTTTTGGCATACAACTCGGCCAGGGCGGCGGCGTCGGTGGTGTAACCCGTCTTGGTTTTCTTGGTTTTCGGCATGTTCAGCTCGCCAAACAGCACCTCTTGCAGCTGTTTGGGTGAACCCAGATTGACTTCATGCCCGATGGCGGCGTAGGCCCGTGATGCGGCAGTGGCCACCTGGGCGGCAAAATCCCGTTCCAGTTCGGTCAGCAGCGCCACGTCGGCGGCGATACCGATCTGCTCCATGCGGGCCAACACCTCCGACAGCGGCAGTTCGACATCGGTCAGCAGTAGGCAAGCCTTACGGTCGGCCAGTTGCGCGCCAAGCACTTCGACCAGGTCGAGGACGGCCCCCGCCCGGGCTGCCTCCCGCTGGCCCACCGCAGAGCTACCGTTATCAAGGTCTAGTTCAAATGCGCCCTGGGTGGCCTCCTCCTCTTCCGGGTACAGCTCTCGTCCGAGGTGACGGACCACCAGGTCGGACAAGTCGTAGCCTCGCTGATCTGGGTAGCAGAGGTAGGCGGCCAGCTCGGTGTCGAAGGTGACTCCGGCTAAGGGTAGAGCTGGTCCCTCGGGGTTACGTGACTTCAGGGCGTGCCGGGCCGCCTTTGCCCCGTGCAGCGTTTTGGCTGCGGTCGGATTGGCAAGCCAGGTGGTAAGCGCCGCCTCATCGTCGGCTCTCACCCCGGCTAAATCAATCACGACGGCCTCCTCCCCGTAGGCCAGGGCGACGGCCCAAGCGTCTGCCCCCACCGGCGTTCCCCGTCCGGAGACATCTACGCCAACCGGCCCAACCCCACAGGCTGCCAGCCAACCGGCCAGCTCTCCCGGCTTTAACGCCAACACCTCACGCTGGATGGCGGACCCTCCAGTAGCGGTCGCCTCCCCTACGGTGGCCCCACCTGGATCGACCGCGAAAATGCGGTCGCGCAGCCCACCAAACTGCAACGCTTCGGCGAGTCGATACACGGCCTCCCGGTCGAAGGCTCGCAACCCGAAGTCATCTGGCTTAAGCGGTAGCTCAACATCCCGCAGTAGGGCATTAAGCTCGCGATTGAGTCGAACCTGATCCAGACACTCGCGCAGGCTTTCCCCCGCCTTGCCCTTAATCTCGTCTGCATGGGCCAACAGTGCGGCTAGGTCGCCATACTGCGTCACCCACTTGGTGGCGGTTTTGGGGCCAACGCCGGGCACGCCGATCAGGTTATCGCTGGCCTCCCCGACCAGCGCCGCCAGGTCTGGGTACTGGGCGGGCGGCACACCGTATTTGGTTATCACGGCCTCCGGGGTCATCCGGGCCAGCTCGGAGACGCCCTTTACCGGGTAAAGCACGGTCACATCTCCGGTGACGAGTTGTAAGGCATCGCGGTCCCCGGAGCAGATCAGCACCTCCATGCCCGCCGCGGTCCCCTGTGCGGCCAAGGTAGCCAGAATGTCGTCTGCCTCGTAGCCTTCGCGTTCTAGCGCGGCAATGCCCAAGGCGGCCAGCATCTCCTTGATGAGCGGCACCTGCCCCTTAAACGCCTCGGGAGTCTCTTTCCGGGTGCCTTTATAGGCGGGATAGCGCTCGGTGCGGAAGGAGTGGCGAGACACATCAAAGGCCACCGCCGCGTGCGTCGGCTGCTCCTGCTCCAAAAGTTTGACAAGCATCGAAGTAAAGCCGTAGACGGCGTTGGTCACCTGCCCGGTGCTGGTGGCCATCGTGTCGGGCAGCGCGTAGAACGCTCGAAACGCCATCGAATGGCCATCAATCAGCAGGAGGCGCGGCGTGGGAGTTGGCATGTCGAAGCTCACTAGGCAAACCTACCGGTTGACCGTGATGATTGTTGACTGACTACTTGCGGCCCGGTTGCAGGGCGCGCAGGTCTAGGGCGCCGGTGGGCAGCCCCACTTCCTTGGCCTTGCGGCGTCGGGCCATCAAGTCGTCTATGTCTTCACGCGGAGTTTCACGACGAATGCGTTTGAGCAGGTCACGATGGGAGGGTAGTCCATCCCGGGCGAGACGGCGCAGCAGCAGCGGGGTGGCCACTACCCGGTGTCCGGCGGCGGGGCCGAAACCGAGGCGAGCCAAGAACCGCTGCATGGAACGGTCGTTTACCGGAGAACTGGCATAGACGTAGGGCGCCCCCGCTTCTCC
>WQZL01000256.1 GCA_009780755.1 Promicromonosporaceae bacterium
CAGGGTGGTTCATCACTGCGGTGGCAGCCAGCGTGTCTGCGCCCAGGGCGGTTAGCGCTCGCTCATCTTCGGAGATCAGGTAGGCCACCTGCCGAGCCGGGATCGAGCCGAGTACGGCTTCGGTGTTCTGCCAGGTGGTGGCGAGGAACAGGTCGTCATCCCCCACCGACAGCGGATCGCCACCATCCCAGGGGACGTGTACCAACTCGGAGGTGGCGAGCAGGCTGATGCGTGTCTCGGCGAATACGGCGGCTAGCGTCGCCGCGTCCGCGGGCGTCCGCCGGGTTACCACCCGCAGCTCCCGCCCGGTGCGCCTGGCCCATTGTGCGGCGAGCGCCACGGCAGCGATCACGTCTGGATGCTCGGAGTCGACCGCGATCTCATCGACAAGCAACGTCAGGCGGCGCACGGTCTCCCCGGTCACCACGCGCAGGGGCGAGCGGGCGGGCGCCCGCAGGTGTCGCGCCTCGGCGCTGGTGAAGTGCGGTTCATCGGCTGCGTTTGGGTGGCGACCCTCCGGGATGCCATGCTCTAGGTAGTGTTCATAGGGGTCGAGACCCGCAGCGGCTACCTCCGGGTACTTCTCCAGGTAATACTTGGCATCGAAGTCGAGCGTCTTGTCCACACCGGCACTCTATCCGCCAAACCGCGCGGCATTGGGTACGCGGTCACCCACACCGGTAGAGTCGTCGCGGTGACCATCGATGTAACGACGCGCGCCGCCCAGTTGGCGGCCGAGCCGCTGCGCCCGGCCGGGCCGAGGCGCGGCCATGCTAGTGGCACGGTCGCCTCGATCAAGGAGATTCTTGCCCACCGGCAGCTGCTTGGCATGTTGATAAAGCGCGAGCTGAAGGCCAAGTACAAGGATTCGACGCTGGGCTTCATCTGGAGCCTGCTCAAACCTCTGGCGATGCTGGGCATCTACTACCTGGCGCTCGGCCAATTCATGGGCGCCGCCCGCAACGTCCCAGCCTTTGCCATCTTCATCTTCACGGGCCTGACCGCCTGGGGTTTCTTCTCCGAGGCCATCACTAACGGCACCAACTCCATCGTCGCTAACAGCGGGCTGGTCAAGAAGGTGTACCTGCCGCGGGAAATCTTCCCCCTGGCCTCGCTAGGGTCAGCGCTGTTCTATTTCGCAATGCAGCTGGTGATCCTGCTGGCCGCCGTCGCCGCCGTCGGCTACTTCCCCACCGGCACCCGCTGGATTTACGCCGCGATGGGGCTAATGGTGCTGATTATCTTCGCACTGCTGTTCTCCCTACTGCTCAGTGCGATCAACGTTTACCTGCGCGACGTCTCCTACCTGGTGGAGATCGTCATCATGATCTTCTTTTGGGTCTCCCCCATCGTCTACAACTGGTTCCATGTACGAGATACCCTCAACAGCGCCGGTATTACCGGCACGTCGCAGCGTCTGATACTGGAGGTGTACCTGGCGAATCCGGCAACGCTGGCCGTGCTCGGCTTCCAACGCACCTTCTGGGTGCAGGGCGACTACGCGCAAATGCGAGAAGTCACCAGACCGATTTGCGAGTACCCCTACACCGAGGTGTACAACGAGGCATTCTTCGTACCCCAGCAGGTGCCCGATCTGGCCGCCCGTCTTGGGCTAGCCATCCTCGTGGGTCTGCTGTTGCTGTGGGTGGCCCACCGCGTGTTTGCCCGCCTGCAAGCCAACTTCGCCCAGGAGCTGTGATGGTTGCCGTAGTCGAAATCGAGAACCTGTCCAAGCATTTCGTGCTTCGCAAGGAGAAGTCGCTAAAGGAACGGCTGGTTAACTTCGGGCGCTCGCAGAAGCACAAAGAGGAGTTCTGGGCGCTGCGCGATGTGAGCCTATCTATCGACTCGGGGCAGACGGTGGGGCTGATCGGCCCGAACGGCTCGGGTAAGTCCACGCTGCTGAAGATGATCGGCGGCATCTTGCAGCCCGATCAGGGCACCGTGTCGATTCGCGGGCGGCTGGCCGCGCTACTGGAACTGGGCGCGGGTTTTCATCCCGATCTGACGGGTCGGGAGAACGTCTACCTGAACGCCTCGATTCTGGGGCTGTCTAAGGAGCAGACAGATAAGTATTTTGATGCCATCGTCGATTTTTCTGGCGTAGAACAGTTCATCGACACGCAGGTTAAGTTTTACTCCTCGGGCATGTATGTGCGTCTGGCCTTCGCGGTGGCCGTGCACGTTGACCCCGACATTCTGCTCGTGGATGAGGTGCTGGCCGTTGGCGATGAGCCGTTCCAGCTCAAATGCCTAGAGCGCATCGCCAAGTTCCAGGAGGAGGGGCGCACCATCGTGCTGGTGACGCATTCCCTGAACACGGTGGCGGAGTTCTGCGACCGTGCGGTGGTGCTGGATCACGGGCGGGTGGTTAACGATGGCACACCGCATGAGGCGCTGCGGCATCTGCGCGCCGATTTTGAGGAGGCCCGGCAGGAGGAGCGCGACCGAGCGTTGGAGACCGGAGAGGAGGCCCGCCCCGAGCTGGCCGCCCGTTTCACCGGCATTTCTTTGCAATCCGATTCTGGGCAGGCTGGGCATCCAAAGCTAGCGATGGATGAGGGTCTGATGGTGGGCATGGAG
>WQZL01000257.1 GCA_009780755.1 Promicromonosporaceae bacterium
CCTGCCCCACCGCCGTCGGGGTCGTCGGGGCCGCCCGAGTCGCCGGCGCTCTCCGCGTCCAGCATTGCCCGCACCACCATCACCAGCGCCAGGCTGTGTTCGGCGATCGTGGCCAACAACGGATGATGCTCACCTTCGACTAGCGCCGCCAGCGCACACACCGGGCAGAACAGCTGGTTGCATTTCCCGGCGGCCCCACCGTCCGTCGCCGCACGCGCGGCCTGACGCAAGGCGGGGTCGAGCTTGTCGAGGATTGAGGCGGCCAACGCCCGCAGCTCGGGGCCGAGCTCCGGATGGGTACCCGTCACGTAGGCCACACCTCCGGATCCGCTCTAAACCGTATGGTCAGCTCGCCACCGACGAGCCGGGCGTCGACAACCACACAGCGCCGCAGCACGGAGGCCAGCCGGACCCGCCGGCGCATCCCGTTCGCGCCGATGACCAGGTCATCTCCCACCCGGCCGAGGCTCAACGTGGCCGGGTCGATCTGCGGTAACTCTAGCCGCAACCGATAGACGGTGTCCGCCCCGGATCCGGATTCGTGTTCGACGACGGTGGCCAGCGGCGCGGGGGGTTTGGCACCGTCGCGGCGCCGCACCGACTCGGCCAGTTCTCCCAGTGCGTCCGGCCCGATGGGTTCGCGGGGCAGATGCGGCACCAGCAGCATCTCGACGTCCCCGATCGCCTCCCCCATCTCGTCCAGAACGGCGGACTGATCGGTGATGCGTTGCATGTACCAATCGAAGGCGGGATGGTCGGGAAGATTGTGATATTCGTACGAATCATCCTGAATGAGAACCTGATTGACGATCACTCGTTCGATGCGCACCCCCATCAGCGCCAGCGCCCCCACGGTGCGAATGGCCTCGGCCACCACTACCCGCTCCGGGGTCAGCACCAGATGGGCACCCACCTGTTCGGCGTCGGAGAGCCAGCCCGCGAGCCGATCTGCCGATGCCGCAACGCGTTCCAACAACTCGGCCAGCATGAGCGCACGTGGCGTACCGACACCACCGAGCCTGCGATGCCGGGGCCAGGCCCGTTCCAGATACATCGCGAACGTTCCGGGCAGGGTCAGCATCCGCAAGGCGTCGGCCGTCGAGGCGCAGTCGACCACCACCACGTCCCAATCACCCGTCTCGGCAAGCTGCTGCACCTCATGCAGCCCAAGCATCTCCTGGACGCCGGGCAATGCGGAAAGCTCTTCTGGGGCAAGAGATCCGATATCCGATTCGGGATATTGCGCGGCGATGGTGCCGGCGATATCGCCCCACCGACGTTCCAGCAGGCCCAGGGTATCCAGGGCCATCACGTCGAGCTGCCCGCCGAACGGGTCCTCGATCACCCGTACACAATGAGCGCCCGGAGACGGATCGACCCGCACACCGAAGACGTCCCCCAGAGAATGTGCCTGGTCGGTGGAAACCGCCAGTACCCGCTGCCCGGCGCGCGCATAACGCACAGCGGTGGCGCCCGCCAGCGTCGACTTGCCCACGCCCCCCTTGCCGACGAAGAGACCGATGGTGGCTGTCAACGGTGCGTGGACTTCGGGGGCGGCGCCTTCGGGACGGGACACAAGTTCCTCCCCGACGTCGCTAGCGGTCAGATTCGACTCGCTTCTTCAGATCCTTGAGCGCGGAATCTGTGATCTTGCGTTCGGCCTTGCGCTTCAGCATTCCGATCATCGGAATTTGAAGGTCGACCGCCAGCTCGTAGGTCACCTCGGTTCCAGAGCCCTTGGCCGCCAAAAGGTATGTGCCCTCCAGCGAACGCAGCAGGGAACTTTCCGCCAGGGTCCAGGTGACCTTGCGGCCGTCTGGAGACCACACGTACTCCAGGACCTGGGTGTCCTTGAGGACACCGGCGTCCAACACCAACCGGGCGCGTTTGACCCTGCCCTCCGCGTCGGTGTCGAGCACCTCGGTTTCCTTGTACTCCGACACCCATTCCGGGTAGGCGCCGATATCGGCGATCACCGCCATCACCTTGCCTGGCTCGGCATCAATGGCAATCGTTTGGGTAGTCTTCTCAGCCACCTGACAGACGCTACCCTTCTCGCTGGCGCTCGGATACTCCCATCCTGGCAATTCGCTGCGGTCTCACGAAGGAGGGACATCCATGTGCCGACTGGTGGCCAAGGTGCTCGGCGTGCACCAGCGCATCTATATCGCCTCGAAAGGCTATCTGGGTCATCACGTTCCGGGGATGGCGCCCAGCCTGCTACTGACCTCGATCGGCGCCAGGAGCGGCGCCCGGCGCAATCCCGCCTGGTACCACAACCTGCGGGCCCACCCCGATGTGCAGGTACAGCTGGGCCGGGACAAGCGCCGCGTTCATGCCACCGCGCTGCTACCCGGCGACGCCGACTACGAGCGACTGTGGAAGTTGGCCGATACCAATAACTCTGGCCACTACAGCGCCTACCAGCGAGCGACATCCCGGCCCATCCCGGTGGTCGTGCTCGCCCCCGCGTGATCAGGGCTCGATCAGGCGCTGGGCACCCGCGACTCACCGATAGGCCGGCCGGCCTCGAGTTGCTGCTTGACCTCGAAAGCGAACCGCTTCCCGGCGAC
>WQZL01000258.1 GCA_009780755.1 Promicromonosporaceae bacterium
CGGCCCGCAATGCCGCCTATGATGTGCTGCGGGAGGTGGATGCCTCCGACGCGTACGCGAATCTAGTGCTGCCGCCGCTGCTGCGCGAACGGCGCATCTTTGGCCGCGATGCGGGCTTTGCCACCGAACTGACTTATGGCACGCTGCGTCTGCGGGGTCGCTATGACGCGATCCTGGCTCACTGCGTTGATCGCCCGCTTGACTCTCTCGACGCCCCACTGCGCGATGTGCTGCGTCTCGGTGCCCATCAGCTACTAGGGATGAGAGTGCCGGTGCACGCCGCCGTCTCTGAGACGGTGGGCCTGGCGCGAGGTCGTGTTGGCGCCGGGCCGGCTCAGATGGTGAATGCGGTGTTGCGCCGCGCCGCCGAGAAGACGCTCGATGAGTGGCTTACCCTGCTGCGTGATGAGGCCCCCGACGCGACAACCGCCTCGGCTATTGTCGGCTCCCATCCCCTGTGGATCGCCCGGGCATTGCGCGAGGCTCTGGCCGGAGACGGTCGCGACCCGGCCGAACTGGACGCCCTGCTTGCCGCCGACAACGAGGCTCCCCAGGTCACCCTCGTTGCCCGACCCGGTCTCATCTCACCCGAGGAACTGCGGGCCGAGACCCCCGAACACATCCGCCTAGAACCCGGCCGCTGGCTGCCCGGCGCCCTGATGATGGCCGGGGGAGATCCCAGCGAGATTCCGGCCATCGCCGATGGCCGCGCGGGGGTGCAGGATGAAGGTTCCCAAGCCGTCGCGCTGGCCCTGGCCGCCGCGCCCATCGAGGGCAGGGACGAGCGGTGGCTCGACCTGTGTGCAGGCCCCGGCGGCAAGGCCGCACTGTTGGCCGCGCTGGCCGTAGATCGCGGGGCACGACTGGTAACCAACGAGGTGGCCGAGCATCGCGCCCGCCTGGTGAAGCAAGCCCTGCGCGCCGCGCCCATTGAGGCGGTCGGGTCGATTCGCATCGGCGATGGCCGCGAACTAGGCGTCGAGCAGCCCGGCGCCTTTGATCGGGTATTGGTGGACGCCCCCTGCACCGGATTGGGCGCGCTGCGCCGCCGCCCCGAGGCCCGCTGGCGGCGCACCCCGGCTGATCTGTCCGCGCTTACCCGACTCCAACGCGAACTGCTGACCTCGGCAATACAGGCCACCCGCGTCGGTGGCATCATCGCCTACGCCACCTGTTCGCCACACCTGGCCGAGACCCGTCTCGTCGTCGACGATGTACTGCGCGCCGCCACCAAGAGCGGCGACTTCACCGCAGAGCGGATCGATGCGAAGGCCGCTCTGCAATCGGTACTCATCGATGGCGTAGACCTCCCGCTCGGGACTCGACCCGGCCACGACCGCCAAGACGTGCAACTCTGGCCCCACATCCACAACACCGACGCCATGCACCTAACCCTCCTGCGCCGCACCGGCTGAGGAGCTGAACCGCCGCCTTGCCACTGCTGACCGGCGACTTGTTGGCGTCCCCGGTCCGCGCTGTGAGCTTGTTCTCGTCGCAGACTGACTAGGCTTAGGGTATGGCTTCTCGCATCCATCCGAGCATCCTGGCGGCCGACTTCGCGAACCTAGAGCGCGAGCTGAACCGCATCGCGATGGCCGACATGGCTCATGTTGACGTGATGGATGCTCACTTCGTGCCGAACCTGACCATCGGCCTGCCCGTTGTTCGGCGGCTCGCGCAGGTCTCGCCGCTGCCCCTTGACGTACACCTGATGATCGACGACCCCGATCGGTGGGCGCCCAAGTACGTCGAGGCCGGAGCCGCGTCGGTCACCTTCCACGCCGAGGCCGCCGCCGATGCCGCGCAACTAGCCCGACACATCCGTCAACTTGGCGCGCAGGCCGCCATAGCCGTGAGACCCGCCACCCCGGTCGAGCCAATTCTCGACCTGCTGGCCGTTGTGGACATGGTGCTGATTATGACGGTCGAACCGGGTTTCGGTGGGCAATCGTTTATGGCGGAGACCCTGCCCAAGATCGCCCAAGTCCGCGCGGAAATTACTGCGCGCGGCTGTGACACTGCCATCCAGGTAGACGGCGGCATTTCACGCAAGACCATTAAACTTGCCGCTGACGCGGGGGCGAATGTATTCGTGGCGGGTTCTGCCGTTTTCGGAGTCGCAGATGTCGCCGCCGAGATCGCTGCGCTACGCTCATTGGCCGACGTCCACAGCTGCTAACCCATCCAGGAGAGAACCACCTCATGACCACGAACCTGAACGATCAGATTGCCTCGATCTTCTCGGGCGGGCACAAGAATGTGTTCCTATTTGATTCGGCACCCGACAAGAAGCGCCGCAACGCCATCCGCTCGTTCGCCTCCCAGATGGGCAGTGGCGAGACCATCCTGGTGCAATACGACGACACCGTGTGGGGATCGGCGAAAGAGGGATACATCCTGACCAATCGGGCGCTGTACGCGAAGAATTTCGGGGAGGGAGCCGAGACTCCCATCGCGCTCACCGACGTGACGGATGTCACCTATCGCGAGAACCTGCTGGCGAACGTGATCCAGGTGCATGGCCGCCACGCATCCTTGAAGATCGAACTGCACATCGTGGAGGATGA
>WQZL01000259.1 GCA_009780755.1 Promicromonosporaceae bacterium
GGGCACCCCGTGGGTCTTGAGATATTTCGGAGAGGCATAAACCTGCCACTCGATGCTCATCAGATGGCGCTGGACAAGGTCGGGCTGCTTGGGCGGATGCATCCGAATCGCGACGTCGGCCTCACGCATGGCAAGATCGAGATCGGCGTCATCGAGCAGCAGCGAAATCGACACGTCCGAATAAGCATCGAGGAATTCGTGCAGCCGGGGGGTGAGCCATGAGGCGCCGAAACTAACGGTTGTCGTTACTTTGAGCCGCCCTGCCGGCTTCTCGCGGCTTTCGGTCAGCAAGGCCTCGGTAATCGCCAGCTTGGCAAACACCTCGCGAACCGTCCGGTTCAGCGCCTCGCCCTGCTCCGTGAGGATCAGGCCGCGGGCATGCCGATGAAAAAGCGGCACCTGCAACGTCTCCTCGAGCGCGGAAATCTGCCGCGAGACCGCAGACTGACTCAAATTGAGCGTATCACCGGCATGCGTGAAGCTGCCAGCTTCCGCGACCGCGTGGAACACTCGCAGCTTGTCCCAATCCATCTCCGTCTACCTCTTCCATCGGGCCGAGCATCATCCCCGGCTCCGGCTGAGCCACATGCGTCCACCGCCGACTCCGGCTCCTGGCCGCGAACGGTCATATTATGCGATCCGAGATGACACCGGGGGACCTTTTCGGACCAATCGTCGGTCTCATTCTGGAACCGTTTCGGCTGCTCCCCATCGCACCGCAACGGGAACGTCGCCTACTCCGCGGCCAGGCCTCGCGTTCCGGCCTCCGCCAAGCCCAGGCCCTCTGTGGCAAGGAACTTTTCTGCCTCGAGGGCCGCCATGCAGCCACTTGCCGCCGCGGTCACCGCCTGGCGAAATATTTTGTCCTGCACATCCCCCGCTGCGAACACACCGGGACGGGAGGTGCGGGTGCTGCCGGGCGTCGTCACAATGTAGCCTTCGGCATCCATTTCGACCTGTCCCGCAAACACCGCCGTGTTGGGAGTATGGCCAATGGCGATGAAAACGCCGTCAACCGGAAGAACCGAGCCTGCCTCCGTCCGTACGTTCCGCAACCGCAGCGCTGAGACGACCTCCGGCGAGCCGGACCCGAGGATCTCTTCCACCACCGTGTCCCACAGAACGTCGATCTTCGGATTGGAAAACAACCTGTTCTGAAGGATCTTCTCCGCCCTCAGCGTATCACGCCGGTGGATCAGCGTGACACGCTCGGCATGATGGGTGAGATAGAGCGCCTCCTCCACGGCCGTGTTGCCCCCGCCGACGACGCCCACATGCTTCCCGCGGTAGAAGAAACCATCGCAAGTCGCGCAGGCCGAAACCCCGCGCCCCTGCAGCCTCTCCTCTGACGGCAGACCGAGCCACCGCGCCTGGGCACCGGTGGCCAGCACGACGGCATCAGCGCAGTAGAGATCGCCCGAATCGCCGCGGCAACGGAACGGCGCCTCGCGAAAGTCGACCTCGGTGATCACGTCCTCAATGACCCGGGTTCCGACATGTTCGGCCTGGGCCCGCATCTGCTCCATGAGCCAGGGGCCCTGAATGATATCGGCGAAGCCAGGATAGTTCTCCACATCGGTCGTGATCACGAGCTGCCCGCCCGGCTGGAGTCCAGCCACCAAAATCGGATCGAGGCGGGCACGCGCGGCGTAGATCGCCGCGGTGTATCCGGCCGGACCCGCCCCGATGACCACAACCTTGGCGCGATGCGTTTCGGGCATTGACAACCTTCCTGCCTTGCGGGGTGGGAGCATAACGCTCCGGGGAGGGGCAGGCAAAAAGATAACCCTCGCGCAGTGTGTCGGAGTTGCATCATAGAAAGACCACCTCTGGGCGGGCCCGCTCATACTTGACCTCGTTTCCAGCGGCACGCTATCGCAAGCGTTGGCGGAACGGATTACGGCCCGTGCGCTTTACGTCTCCTATGGTGCCTATTCGCACCACGATCAGGACAGAAACCCAATGAAGACCAAGATGCTTGGCGCATTTGCCGCTGTTACCTTGCTGGCGGCCTGTGCCCATCAGAATACAGGCGCCCAGACAGGCGCCGGGACGGCGGCCACATCCGGGCCAACACCGGGCAGCCAGGAGGATCTCGTCGCCAATGTCGGCGATCGGGTGTTCTTCGATTTCGACCGTTCGAACCTGAGATCGGACGCACGGGGAACGCTGGAGCGTCAGGCGGCCTGGCTGGGAAGATTTCCCAACGTAAGCGTGCAAGTCGCAGGCAATGCCGACGAGCGCGGTACCGAAGAGTACAACCTCGCCCTTGGCTGGCGCCGGGCCAACGCCGCGGCCGATTACCTGAAAGCCAGAGGCGTGGCCGGCACCCGGATCAGCGCGATCAGCTACGGCAAGAGCCGGCCCACTGCTTTGGGGTCGAACGAGGAGGCCTGGGCGCAGAACCGAAACGCGATTACCTCGGTGCGCTGACGCGATTCCGTAAGCTCCGGTCTGACGCCCGGGACTCCAGCGCGGTCGCACTTCCTGTCATCCTGGAA